>CAZTUO010000022.1:0-9949 GCA_964616355.1 uncultured Nitrospira sp. | reverse complement strand
AGGAGGGAATCATGCCTGCACTCGAGAGCGCGCATGCGATCGCCGAGGTGGTCAAGCTGGCCCCCACCCTCAAGAAGCGCCAGGTCGTGCTCGTGAATCTCTCGGGGCGTGGCGACAAGGACGTGCAGCAGGTGGCGAGGATCCGGGGCGTGACGCTCTGAAGGCCAGGACGCGAGACGCGGGACAGGCGATGGGCATGAGGAGCAACTCTCGGACTTCGGGTCGGCCTGAGGAGTCGTCCCGCATCCCGCATCCCGTGTCCCGCGACCAGGATCGTCTGACAAAGACATTCGACCGGTTGCGGGCGAAGGGCGCGAAGGCGCTGATCGCGTACCTCATGGCGGGCGACCCATCGCTCCAGGACACCGAGGCGCTGGTCTTGGAGCTGGAGCGGGCGGGCGCGGATGTGATCGAGCTGGGCGTCCCGTTTTCCGATCCGATCGCCGACGGGCCGGTCATCCAGCAGGCCGCCGACCGGGCCCTGCGGAGCGGGACCTCGCTCCGCCGCATCCTCGATACGGTGGCCCGGCTCCGCCAGCGGACGGAGGTCCCGCTGGTCCTCATGGCGTACTACAACACGATCCACGCGATCGGCGCGGAGGCCTTCTGTCGGCGTGCGGTGGAGGTTGGCATGGACGGCCTGATCGTGCCGGACATGCCGCCGGAAGAGGCCGGGCCGCTGGAGGCCGCGAGCGCCACGCACGCTGGGCCCGCGCTGATCTACCTGCTGGCGCCGACCAGCACGCCGGCGCGGCGGGCGATGGTCGCGCGCCGCTCGCGCGGCTTCGTGTACTACGTGTCTTTGACCGGCATCACCGGTGCCAAGCTGCGCGATCTCGACGAGGTCCAGCGGAACGTGGACCGGATCCGCAAGGTCGCGCAGGTGCCGGTGGCGGTGGGGTTCGGCGTCGCCACTGAGGAAGACGCGGCGCGCGTCGCCGGCATCGCGGACGGAGTCATCGTCGGCAGCGCCATTGTACGGCAGATCGCCGCGCACCAGCAGGGGCCAGACCTGGCCGAGCACGTCGGCCGGTTCGTCCGAGCGCTCAAGCAAGCCATGACCGCGGCTCCCCCGGGATGCTGACCAAGGCCGCCGGGCCGGCAGGAGCGTGATGGCCAGACCGTGGCAAGCTGAGAGGAGTGGAGGTTCCCGTCCGGTCCGGACAAAGGGCGGGTTGGCCAGGAACGGGGCCCCCAAGCCCGGGACGAAGCCCGCTCGCCGCGCACGGTCCTCGTCTCCCGCCATTTCCGATCAGCTCCAGCAGGACCTGCTCGAGATAATTGCCCAGTCGGTGAACGGCGAGCGGGCGCCGGAAGAGATGGCGAAGGCGTGCCTGCGGCTCCTCCTCGAGCTGACCGGAGCCCGGCACGCCGCGGTGTACTGGCAGGATGAGCAGACCAAGGAGATGCAGTGCGTGGCGACCGGCGGGCGCGTGAACGACCGGGTGTCCCTGCAGTGGGTGGTCCTCGTCGCCCAGATGGTCCAGGAGGGGCGCACGGTTTCGTCGGGGGACTTGCTCGCCTGCCCCCTCAAGCGGGGCAAGCGCGTGGAAGGCGCGCTGGTTCTGGAACGGGTGCCGCTCGAGAAGCGGGACCAGGCGGCGGTGACCAGGCTGCTCGAGCTTGTCGCGCCGCGGCTCGCGATGGGGCTCGACCACGCCCGGCTGGCACGCAAATACGTCCAGAAGATCGTCCGGATCGAGCAACTCGAGGAGGTCAGCCGCATCCTGAACTCCTCCCTCGATGCCCGCGAGATTCTGCAACAGGCGGTCGAGGCGGCGCTTCGCCTGGTGGAGGCCGAGGCGGGCCTGCTCTCCCTTGTGGAGGAGCGAACCGGCGCGCTGCACGTCGCGGTGGAGGCGGGGGTGTCCGGCCTGTGTGGGCCGGTGCCGACCGCGAGGCCTCCTGACTGCTACGCGGTGGAGGTCGCGCGGACGGGCGCCCCCGTCATGGTCAAAGAGGCGGACCAGGATCCCCGGATGGACCGGGCGGTGGACCGGGCGCGGGGCGTGCCGACCCGGTCGCTGCTGGCGGTCCCGGTGCGGTCGCGGGATCGGATCCTGGGCGTGCTGGAGGCGGTGAACAAGAAGGGCGGGCGGCCCTTCAGCAACTGGGACCTCACGGAGTTCACGAGCCTGGCCAACCAGGTGGCGATCGCGCTCGACAACTCGCGCCTCTTCAAGAGCCACCAGGAGAAGATCGAGCGGCTCACGAAGCTGCAGGAGATCAGCGCGGTCCTCAACTCCAGCTTGAACCAAGCCGAAATCCGGAAGCGGGCGATCGAGGGCGCCACCGTCCTGATGGACGCAGAGGTCGGCTCGCTCCTGCTCTTGGACGAGGCGGCGCAGGAGCTGTACTTCGACGTCGCCCTCGGGAAGAAGGGCGAGGTGGTCAAGCAGATCCGCCTGAAGGTCGGCCAGGGGATCGCCGGCTATGTGGCCATGACCGGGGAGCCGGTCATCGTGAATGATTGCTGGAGCGACCCGCGGTTCAACCGGGAAGCGGACCTCAAGTCCGGCTTCCGGACCCGCAACATGGTCTGCGTGCCGGTGAAAGCGCGCGACAAGCTCCTCGGCGTGCTGCAGGCGATCAACAAGCGTGACGGGGGCCTGTTCGGGGGGGAAGACCTCCAGGACTTCGTGAGCCTGGGCCACCAGGTCGGCATCGCGATCGAAAACGCCAACCTCTACCAGGAGATCAACAACCTGTTCGAGGGCTTCATCTCGGCCAGCGTGCTCGCGATCGAGAGCCGGGACCCCACGACGAGCGGCCACAGCGGCCGCGTGGCGACGTTGTGCTGCGGGCTCGCGGAGGTCATTGACCGGATCGACTGGGGGCCGTACAAGGACATCACCTTCTCCTACGACCAGATGAAGGAGATCCGGTACGCCGCGGTCTTGCACGACTTCGGCAAGGTCGGCGTGCGGGAGCACGTCCTGGTCAAGGCCGAGAAGCTGCTGCCGGGCGAGCTGGCGCTCCTGAAGGCCCGGTTCGACTTCATCAAACGGACGTTGGAGACCCGGGCGCTCCGGCGCAAGGTGGAGATCCTGCTCTCGGGGGACCGCGCCGCCACCGCGGCGCTGCTCGCCGCGGTGGATGAGGACCTCGCCCGGCAGGTCGCCGAGACGGACGGCTTGCTGGAGTTCATCCTGGCGTGCAACCGGCCCACCGTGCTCCCGCAGGGTGGCTTTGAGCGGCTGCACGAAATCGCCCAGCAGCGCTACGAGGCCTTCGACGGCGAGCGGCCCTACCTGAGCGAGGAAGAGGTCATGGCCCTCTCGATCCCCAAGGGGAGCCTGACGGAGCTCGAGCGGAAGGAGATCGAGAGCCACGTGACCCACACGTACCGCTTTCTCTCGACCATCCCCTGGACCAAGTCTCTCAAGAACATCCCCGAGATCGCCTACGGGCACCACGAGAAGCTGGACGGCTCCGGCTATCCGCGGCGGATCGGCGCGGAGGTGATCCCGGTCCAGACCCGCATTATGACGGTGAGCGACATCTACGATGCGCTCACCGCCGCGGACCGGCCGTACAAGGCAGCCGTGCCGATTCCCAAGGCCTTGGGGATTCTGGAAGAGGAGGCCAAGCACGGGAAGGTGGATCCGCACCTCCTCCAGGTCTTCATCGAGGCCAAGGTCTATCTCCGCACCCAGCCCGCGTCCTGACCCCGAGGCGGAGACCGCACCGGCGGGACATCAGGCTTTCAGGATCATCCCGTCCTGCATGTGGACGACCCGGTCGGCCTGGCCGGAGAGCTTCTCGTTGTGCGTGACGATCACGAAGGTGATCCCGCGGTCCCGGTTGAGTTTGTGCAGGAGGTCGAACAATTCCTCGCCGGTGTGGGTGTCGAGGTTCCCGGTCGGCTCGTCCGCCAGGACGAGGTCCGGGCGCTGGATGAGCGCCCGCGCGACGGCCACGCGCTGCTGCTCCCCGCCCGACAGCTCCCCGGGCTTGTGGTGGAGCCGGTGGCCCAGCCCGACGGCCTCCAAGAGGGCGATCGCGTCCTGGCGCGTCTCGGCCGGCGGGCGCTTCTGGATCAGGGCGGGCAGGCAGGTGTTCTCGAGCGCGGTAAACTCGGGCAGTAGGTGGTGGAACTGGAAGACGAACCCGACGCGCCGGTTGCGGAACTCGGCCAGCTCCTGCTCGGAGCGCGTGAAGAGGGGCTGGCCCTCGAACAGCAGCGTGCCGGACGTCGGCCGGTCGAGCGTCCCGAGGATGTGGAGCAATGTGCTCTTGCCCGCCCCGGAGGCCCCGACGATCGCCACGATCTCGCCGCGCGCGATCTCGAGCCGGATCCCCTTCAGGATCCGCAGCTCCTGCCCGCCCATGGGGAAGGACTTGCAGAGGTCGATCGCCTGGATCAGCGGCTGGGCCATCGTCACTCGTAGCGCAGGGCGGCCGCCGGGTCCAGCTTCGCGGCCTGCCAGGACGGATAGAGGGTGGCGGTAAAGCTGATCAGGATGGCCGAGAACGAGACCAGCAGCACGTCCGTGGCCTGGATATGCACGGGCACGTGGGAGATGTAATAGACCGTCGGGTCGAAGGTCCAGTAGGTCTGGATGAGCCACAGAAACGTGTACCCGAGCGGCACCCCGATCGCGGTCCCGACCAGCCCGATCACCAATCCGTTCAGCATGAAGATCCGCATGATCCCTTGGCTCGTCGCCCCCATGGCCTTGAGGATCGCGATCTCGCGCTGCTTCTCCGTGACCATCATGGTCAGGGTGCTCACGATGTTGAACGAGGCGACGATCGTGATCAGCACGAGCAGCAGGAACATCATGGTCTTCTCGAGCTTGAGCGCGGAGAACAGGTTCCGGTTGAGCTGCATCCAGTCCCGGGCCCAGTAGGGGAAGCCCAGCTCGACCTCGATCGTCGTGGCGATGTCGGCGGCCTGGAAGATGTCGTCCACCTTGACCTCGATCCCGGTGACCGTGTCGCCCATGTTGAAGAACTTCTGCGCCTCCCCCAGCGCGATGTAGGCCAGCGACGAGTCGTACTCGTACATGCCGGACTCAAACACCGCGACGACCTTGAACACCCGGATCTTCGGCACCATCCCGATCGCGCTCATGGAGCCGACTGGGGAGACGACGTTCACCAGGTCGCCGACGAAGGCACCCAGCCGCAGCGCCAGCTCCTTGCCCAGGATGATGCCGGGATGGCGCGCCGGCGCCCCGGTTGCCGGATCGGAGCCGGCTGCGCCGCCGGCTGGCGCCTCGAGGTCTTCGAGCCGCCCCGCCTTGATGTTCTTGGCCAGCTCGGTGACCCGCGCCTCCCGCTCCGGGTCAATGCCCCGCAGGACGATCCCCTGGACACCGGACTGGGTCGTGAGCAGCACCTGGCGGTAGATGAAGGGGGTCGCGGCCAGCACGTGGGGCACCTGCGCCACGCGCGCGACGAGCGGCTCGTAGTCCTTCATGTTCTCCCGGGTTCGGTCGTGGACGACGATATGCGAGGTTGTGCCGAGGATCTTGGCCTGGAGGTCCTCCTTGAAGCCGGTCATGATGCCGAGCGTGCCGATCAGGGCGGCGACGCCGAGCGTGATGCCGGCGACGGACACGAAGGTGTTCAGCGAGATGGTCCGCTGGCGCCGCTTGGCGCGGAGGTAGCGGAGGCCGACGTACAGCTCGTAGGGCAGCGGCACGGTCACTTCTCCGGGCGCAACTGCGGGAACAGGATGACGTCGCGGATCGAGGCCTGGTTGGTAAACAGCATGACGAGCCGGTCAATGCCGATGCCCTCGCCCGCCGTCGGCGGGAGGCCGTACTCCAGCGCCCGCAGGAAGTCCTCGTCCACCTGATGGGCCTCGTCGTCGCCCGCCGCTCGGCGGGCGGCCTGTGCCTCGAAGCGCTGGCGCTGGTCCAACGGGTCGTTCAGCTCGGAGAAGGCGTTGGCGATCTCGCGCCCCGCGATGTACAGCTCGAACCGGTCCGTGAGCGTCGGGTCCGTATCCTTGCGCCGTGCCAGCGGGGACAGCTCGATCGGGTAGTCGGTGATGAAGGTCGGCTGGATCAGCGTGGGCTCGACGGTCTCCTCGAAGATCTCGGTCAGGATGTCCACGAGCCCCGCGCCGGGCGCCACCTCGACGCCCAGCCGGCGGGCCGCCTCGCGCGCCGCGGCCGGGTCCGCCAGGACCGCCGGATCCAGGCCGTTGACCTCCAGGATTGCCTGGCGCCTCCGGCGCCAGGGTGGGGCCAGGCTGATCCGGTGACCCTGGTACTCGATCGTCGTGGCTCCGAGCACCTCGCGGGCCAGCCGCGCGAGCAGCTCCTCGGTCAGCGCGATCAGGTCCTGGTAGTCCGCGTAGGCGACGTAGAACTCGAGCATCGTGAACTCGGGGTTGTGGACCGTGGAGATCCCCTCGTTCCGGAAGTTGCGGTTGATCTCGAAGACCCGCGGGAAACCGCCCACGACCAGTCGCTTGAGGTAGAGCTCCGGTGCGACCCGAAGGTAGAGGTCCATGCCGAGCGCGTTGTGGTGGGTCACGAAGGGGCGCGCGGTCGCGCCGCCGGGGATCGGGTGCATCATCGGCGTCTCGACCTCGAGGAAGCCCTTCTCGACCAGGAAGGCGCGGATGGTGGCGATGATGCGGCTGCGCGCGACGAAGATCCGCTGCACCTCCGGATTGGCAATCAGGTCCACGTACCGCTGCCGGTAGCGGGTCTCCACGTCGGTCAACCCGTGCCATTTCTCCGGGAGCGGCCGGAGCGCCTTGCTCAAAAACGTGAGCTGGCGCACCTCGACCGTGAACTCGTCGGTCTTGGTGCGGAACAGCACGCCACTCACTCCGATCCAATCCCCCAGGTCCAGCTCCTGGGCCACCCGGTACGCCGTCTCGCCGAGCAGGTCCTGCTTGAGATAGACCTGGAGGCGGTCCGCCCCGTCCTGGAGCAGTGCGAAGGCCGCCTTGCCGAACCGCCGCAGCGCCACGATCCGGCCAGCGACCGTGCAGGCGATCGCCTCTCGCTCCAGCGTCTCCTTGGGCTTGTGGCCGTGGAGCCGGATGAGGTCGCCCGCGCGGTCCTTGACCTCGAACCGGCGCCCGTACGGCTCGACGCCGAGGGACCGGAGGACCTCCAGCTTCTTGATCCGCTGCAGGCGCTGGTCGTTCAGGTCGTCCATACGCGACGAGCTGGTAGCTGTAGCGGATAGCTCGCAGCGGAGAGTGTCGAGCTCATGGCTATCCGCTATTTGCTGCTGGCCAGTTGCTGTTTAAGAAACGCTTCGATGAAGCCGTCAATCTCGCCGTCCATGACCGCGTCCACGTTCCCGACCTCGTGGTCCGTCCGGTGGTCCTTGACCATCTGGTAGGGTTGGAACACGTAGGAGCGGATCTGGCTCCCGAAGCCGATCTCCTTCTTCTCGCCCACGAAGGCCTGGAACTCCGCCTCTTTCTTCTTTTGCTCCAGTTCGTAGAGCCGCGCCTTGAGGACCTTCATCGCCCCCAGGCGGTTCTTGAGCTGGGACCGCTCATTCTGGCACTGGACGACGATACCGGTCGGGAGGTGCGTGATCCGGACCGCGGTCTCGACCTTGTTCACGTTCTGGCCGCCGGCGCCGCCGGACCGGAAGGTGTCAATGCGCAGGTCCTTCTCGTCAATGACGACTTCCACGTCGTCCTCGATCTCGGGATAGACGAAGACCGAGGCGAACGAGGTGTGGCGGCGCTTGTTGGCGTCGAAGGGGGAGATGCGGACCAGCCGGTGGACGCCAGCCTCGGCCTTGAGGTAGCCGTATGCGTAGGCGCCGGTGACGGCGAGCGTCGCGCTCTTGATGCCCGCTTCCTCGCCCGGCTGCAGGTCCAGGGTCTCGACCTTGAATCCCTTGCGCTCGGCCCAGCGGACATACATCCGCAGCAGCATCTGCGCCCAGTCCTGGGACTCGGTGCCGCCGGCGCCGGGGTGGATCGCCAGGATCGCATTGCTCGCGTCCCGCTCGCCCGACAGCAGCAGCTCCAGCCGGAGCTGGGTGACCGCGGCTTCGAACCGCTTCACGCTCTCCGCGAGCTCGTGCTCGAGGTCGGCGTCGCCGCTCTCCTCGGCGAGCTCGACGAGCGCGCGGAGGTCGTTCTGCTGGCGGTCAATCTCCGCCCAGCGGCGGATCTCGCGCTCGATGGCGGCCTTCCGTCGGCTCACGCGGGCGGCGGCCTGGGGATCCTTCCAGAAGTCGGGGGACGCGGACTCTTGCTCCAGGTCCCGCAACTCGGCGTTCAGGCGGGCGAGGTCAAAGATGCCCCCGCAGTTCGGTGACCTGTTCAGCGACCGTTCTGACCCGGGTGCGCAGCTCCTCCACCATGCGTCCCTCTTCCCCTAAGCGTTCGCGGCTGGCTTGTAGGCCGGGGCCTCTCGCCCGCGCCGCATCTGTCCGGTGACGAGAAAAATTCCGGCGATTATAACACAGAAATACGCGAAGATGTCGCCGTGTCGCGTATAGACCGTCCGCGTCGTCGTCACCGGAATCCGCCCCTGCACGACCAGTTCCTGGAAGATGGGCGTGGCCGCGAGGATGCGGCCGGTCGGCTCGATGAAACCGGAGATACCTGTATTGGCGGCCCGGGCGAAGGCGATCCGGTTTTCGACCGCCCGCAGCGCTACCATCCCGAAATGCTGGTAGGGGGCGGCGGAGGCGCCGAACCAGGCATCGTTCGTGATCGTGACCATGAACTCGGCACCCTCGGCGGCCGCTTCCCGCACGAGGTCGGGGAAGATCACTTCGTAGCAGATGGCGACGCCGAACTTCGCCGGCGGGGCGGAGCGGCCATCGGCGGCAACCGGGACGCTCAGGATCGTCGGGCCGGGACCGGGCTCGAAGTCGCCGATGCCCTCCACCAACTTGTCGAGGAAGAACAGGAGCGAGGACTTCAGAGGGATATATTCGCCGAAGGGGACGAGGTGGCGCTTGTCGTAGCGGCCGGCGATGGCGCCGTCGGGCGCGAGCAGGTAGGCGCTGTTCAAGAGATAGGGGCGGCCGGAGGGGAACGAGCGCAGGGGCGGGCTGCCGAACAGGAGCGGGACCGCATGGCGCCGCACCAGTTCGGTCACCTCGGCCCGGTAGGGAGCCTCCTGCTCGAAGAGGAAGGGCGTCGCCGCTTCTGGCCAAATCACGAGGTCCGTCTCGGCCGCTGCCTGGCCCGTCAGCCGGATGTAGCGGTCCAGCGTCGCGCGTCGGTAGGCGAGGTCCCACTTCTGGGCCTGGTCAATGTTGGCCTGGACGACGCCGATCCGGATCGTGCGCGCCTCACCGGGCGGGGTGCCGCGGGCCAGCGCGACGGAGCCGTACCACAGGGCGGCCGCGAGGGCGAGCGTGGCGAGGGACGGGGACAGCCAGGGGATAGGCATGGTGGCTTGACTGCGCGTCCGCACGAGGCCCCAGAGGGCCAGCTCCGCCAGCGCGGCGTTGGCGAGCAGGACGAGGAACGACACCCCGTACACCCCGGTCAGGTCGGCGATCTGGATAATGGGCAGCCACCGATACTGGGAGTAGCCGAGGAGCGCCCAGGGCAGGCCGGAGAGCAGGTAGGTCCGCAGTAGCTCCAAGGCGACCCAGACGAAGGGAGCGGCGACGAAGGCCAGGGCCGGCAGGGCCGGACGCAGCCAGGCGATGGCCGCTGCGTACACTGCCACGTAGGCCCCGAGATAGGCCGCCAGCAGGAGCATGACGGGATAGCTCGCGGCGAGTGGCATCTTCCCGTAGAGGTGCATCGCCGTGACGACCCAGGCCATGAGGCCAGCGAACGCGACCGTGCCGGCGAGCCAGCCCAGCCAGCACGCGCGCCGCGGCGCGGCGCCCTCGACGGCGAGATGAAGCGGGACGAGCACGACCCAGGCGAGGGCGCCGAGATCGTAGTCCGGAAAGCAGAAGGGGTAGAGAAGACCGGTCAAGAGGGCCAGGGCGATCGGCCGGAGGCGGGCGGCGGTCATCCGGGGTACACTATCGAAACCGT
>CAZTUO010000021.1:20053-20675 GCA_964616355.1 uncultured Nitrospira sp. | reverse complement strand
CGGTTGCGTGCCGGGAAGGTGGCGAGGGGGCAGGAGGCGCGGCACGCGCCCCTGCTCCCATCCTCTTTTCAAGGAAGGGTTTCGTCGGGCAGGCGCTCCGGAGCCGACTGGGCTTTCGCCGTCATGGGCCGTGTCCAAAAGGGTTGACATCGGACAGCGGGAAGACGTATGCTAACCCAACCTTTTATAAGGCCGGAATCGTGGACTTGTCTGAACCGAAATTCCTCCGCTGGGGCCTGACGAGCAAGCGGAGCCAGGAGGTTCACCCAACCCCGCCCACGTCGTTAAACTCAATCAACTCATAGGGACTCAGGTCCGTTTCATCGAGGGTTTTCTCATCCAAGGAGGCCGGTCCATGGATCGTTCAGGTTGTACCTTTGTAGGGCGTTTTCTCAGCGCAGCGGCTGCGGGAGCGCTCTTCCTCGTGATGCCTCTCGGGGCATCGGCTGAGCCGTCGTCGGCTCATGCTCAACATGTGGCCATGAGCCCTCAGTCCCCGGACTGGGCTGAGAAGCTCAAGGGCCAGACCATCGTGGAAGACGTAATGGCGGGGCGGCCGGATCGCGCGGCCCAGGTCGAACGGCAGCACCAGCGCATCATGGAGCAGATGGCGCACGACCCG
>CAZTUO010000021.1:19087-20037 GCA_964616355.1 uncultured Nitrospira sp. | reverse complement strand
ATCAGGTCAACACGGGCGTGTACAACGGCATGTCCATGATGCACCAGTATGGCGCCGGGGGGCAGGACCTCCTGCTGATGTCGGATCCGCGCGTCGAGCCGGTGTCGGCCCCGGGCGGTCGGTGTCCGGCGAACGCACCGGTGCGGCAGTATGATATCTCCGCGATTAACGTCGAGATCACGCTCAACCAGTGGCTGGACTTCTATCCCGGCTACATGTACGTCCTGACCGAGAACATTGACAAGGTCCGGGAGGAAGAGGCCAAGAACAAGGCGGCCCGCGAGAAGGAAGGTTTCGATCCCGGAGCCGTGCTCCCGGGCGTGCAGGCGCAGTGGATTCAGCCGCTCGTGATCCGTGGCAACCAGGGTGACTGCGTCAAGATCACCCTGCGGAACAAGCTGGAGGGCGGGGAGGATGTAAGCCTCCACATCCACGGCTCGGCCATGGTGGTGAGTGCGACGGGGAAGGCTGCTACCACGACCAATCCGGACAGCGTGGTCGCCAAGGATAAAAGCGTGGACCTAGAGTGGTATATCCACCCGACGACCCAAGAGGGCGTCCGCCAGTTCCATTCCTACAGCAACGACCGCGAGCTGACGGTGATGGGGCTCTTCGGGGCCTTCGTTGTCGAGCCGAAGGGGTCGTCGTACCTCGAGCCCCTGGGCACCGGCGATCCCACGCCGCAAACGAGCGGCTGGCAAACGATCATCCGGAACGGCGCGGGTCCCGACTTCCGCGAGTTCGTCCTGATCTACCATGAGGTCGGCGACGAGGCCTTCCGGCCCGTGAACAAGAAGGGCGACTTCCTCCCGCAGCGCGACCCTCTGACGGACGCGTATCGTCCGGGCGGCCGGGCGATCAACTACCGGAGCGAGCCCTTCGGCATTAACAACATGCACGTCCAGCACGAATACTTCGGGTTCGAGGACGAGTCCATGGGCTACAGCTCC
>CAZTUO010000021.1:0-19077 GCA_964616355.1 uncultured Nitrospira sp. | reverse complement strand
TCGGAGACGCGGCCCCGACGATCCCTCGCTCCTACCTCGGTGACCCAGCCAAGTTCCGTCTCGTGCACGGCGGGTCCGAGGTCTTCCACTCCCACCATCCGCACGGCGGCTCCATCCGCTGGCCGCGGAGCCCACGCGCCATTGACGATATGAACCTCTGGTATGTCGCCAAGAACGGTCCGGTGAAATACCCGGTGATCCGGCACAAGACGGACCGGGTGGACGTGGAGGTGATCGGGCCCTCTGAGGCGCTGGACCTGGAGACGGAGTGCGGGTCTGGATTGTGCCAGCAGCTCGCCGGCGACTTCCTGTTCCACTGCCACGTGGCACACCACTATGTGGCCGGGATGTGGGGCTACTGGCGCGTGTACAACACCCTGCAGGTCGGGGAGTATCGGAACGACACGATGCCAGACCTCCGCGAGCTGCCGGACCGGAAGGGTCGGATGAAGGTCGGCGTGCCCTCGGACAAGCTCATCGGCACGACCGTGGACTGGTTCGGCAAGACCTTCAAGATCGTCGAGAAGGGGAAGAGCAACTGGAAATCCAACCCGGCCGTGATCAACATCAAGGACTGGGTCGAGATGCAGTTGCCACCCCAGGGCAAGCCGGGCCACAAGGACGACGAAAAGGGACAGATCGTGTCGTACGACGCGACTGTGCTCGACTGGGTGTGGGACGGCAATCGTGCGATGAGCGAGAAGGAGAGCACGATTGACAATCCCAAGTACAAGTCCACGCATCCCGGGAAACGGCATCCGTTGCTGTTCGAGCCGACCACCGGGAAGATCGCCTGGCCGCACCTGACCCCGCACTTCGGCAAGCGGGTGATGTTCTCTCCGAACCATGTCGGGGCGCCCTGGCTGGAGATGATCCGGCGGGACGAGAACGGCGAGGAGAGCCTCGATCAGGCGAAGCCCGGCGAGAACGGCGTCTGGAGCCTGTGTCCGGAGAACGCTGGGCGGAAGGATTACAACGTCCACTTCATCAAGCTGCCCATCAAGATTGCGCACGGCGTGGGGAAGGAACCTCCGGTCGTGGATCCGAACGGCTTGATCTTCGTGTTGCACGAGGAGGAGGCCGCGATCCGCAAGAACGACGACCTCAAGTATCCGCTGGTCGTCCGTGGCAATATCTACGACTGCGTGGATTGGATGCTGACCAGCGAGTGGGAGGACGACGACTACACGAACTTCCAGTCGTCCAAGATCAATACCCACTGGCACTTCCTGCAGTTCGACAACCAAGCGTCGGACGGCGTGATCACCGGCTTCTCCTACGAGCAGTCGGTGCGGCCGTTCACGATGCTGGAGAAGAAGAACAAGAAGGGCCTGCCGGCTCCCATGAACACGGTGCTGACGGCCGCGGTGAAGAAGGGAGCCAAGGCCATTACGGTTAAGAACGCGGCGCAGTACCACCCGAACATCCTGATCCTGGTCGGCGCCGACAACGTGAAGGGTAACGAGGTCGCCCGGATCAAGGCCATCAAGGGCAACACGATCGAGCTGACCAAGCCGCTCAAGCATGACCACCCGGCGAACGACATCGTAACGGTCGAGTTCGTCCGGCAGCGGTTCTGGGTGGACGCGGACGTGGGAACCGTGTTCTGGCACGACCACGCGTTCGGGGCGACCACGTGGCCGCACGGCGGGTTCGGCACGTTCATCGCCGAGCCGGTCGGATCCACCTACCATGATCCCAAGACCGGCAAGGAGATCCGGAGCGGTCCCATCGCGGACATCCATACGGTCGAGCCGGTGGGCTACGGCGTGAACAACAGCTTCCGCGAGCTGATGGTGCAGGTGCACGACACCGTCCCGCACACGGTGAACATCGTGACGGCCGGCAACCCGCCTGGGCAGCCGGTCGAGGTGGCACTGGAAGCCGGGAAGACTGTGTCCTTCCAGATGCCTGAGAAGATCTACATGACGCCAATGCCCTTCCTGAACGGCGGGACACACACGACGGGTAGCGGGCTCAATTTCCGGGCGGGGCCCGTCGCGCAACGGTTGGCCAACAATCCGGATGCGTCGCAGATCTTCAACAGCAAGATTCACGGCGATCCCTACACGCCCCTGCTGCGCGCGTACGTCGGCGACACGCTGGTGTTCCGGTTGCTGCATACCCTCATGAACGAGACGATGACCTGGACGATCTCCGGGCACACGTTCTTGACGGAGCGGTATGCGGGCGACGCGAACCGGAAAAACTCGATTCACATCGGGATCGCCGAGCGGTACGACCTGGTCGTGCCGCAAGCCGGCGGCCCGCGCCTGCAGCCAGGCGACTACATCCACTTCAACGGCCGATCCTCGAAGTTCTCCGAGGGGGCCTGGGGGATCCTGCGGGTGTACGACAAGGAGCAGCCGGATCTCCAGAAACTCCCGGCGGGCTACAGCGGCCGGAACGAGATTCCGAAGCCGCTGCCGGTTTGTCCGGCCGACGCCCCGGTGAAGACCTTCAACGTGGTGGCGACGGACTATCCGGAGATGAAGTTCAACCCGAAGGCGCCGGACGAGATCGAGGTGGACTTCGAGCGGAAGATCCTGACGCGCAATCCCAACGCGAAGATCTACATGTTGGAGGAGGAGGTCTCCAAGGTGGCCCAGGGGAGCTACCAGCCGATGCCGCTGACGCTCCGGGTCAACGTGGGCGATTGCATCAAGATCAACCTGAAGAACAAGCTGAAGGAAGGCCGCGCCTCGTTCTCGGCGATTTCGCTGGCGTTCGACCCGAAGGATTCGCTCGGCGCGAACGTGGGGAACAATCCGGGCGACCAGACGATTGGCCCCGGCGAGAGCCGGACCTACACGTACTACGCCGATCCGGCCAACGGGGAGATCACCTCGCTGGTCTGGGATTGGGGCAACGTCATGGTGAATCCGCGCAACGGGCTGTTCGGCGCGATCATCGTCGGGCCCAAGGGGGCCAAGTATCGCGACCCGAAGACCGGCGAGGACCTCTCAAACAAGAACGCCTGGGCGGCGGACGTGATTATTGACCGGACGATCCAGGGGAACGAGATGCGTCCCAATTACCGGGACGTGGCGTTGTTCTTCCAGGACGAGGACAATATCATCGGCACGAGCTTCATGCCGTACGTGCAGAACGTGGCCGGCCTGACCGGCGTCAACTACCGGTCGGAGCCCTATAAGTATCGGGAGGAGGTCGGGTGCTCGTTGGGCCGCATGTTCCAACCTTGCACGGCGGACAAACCCGAGGATCCGGTGACCCCGATCATCGAGGCTCATGCCGGCGACCCGGTGCGGATTCACGTGCTGGGCGCGAACAACGAGCAGAATGGCATGTTCAGCGTCGAGAAACATGAGTGGCCGATCGAGCCCTACATGCGCGGCGCCGACATGATCAGCGTGGTCGAGTTCTCGGGGTCGGAGGTCCTTGACACCTTCATCCCGTCGGCCGGTGGTATCTATCGCCTGCCGGGCGACTACGTGTGGAGCAACCAGCGGCTGCCCTACTCCCAGTCCGGACAGTGGGGCTACATGCGGGTGTTGCCGGTCGGGGACCAGCGCCTACTCCCGCTCTCCGGGGCCATTCCGGGGACGAAGAAGGCGGAGGTCGTGCCGGCGGAGCCAGGCCAGGCGAGGCCGGTCGCCTCCAAGTAATTGCTGGCCTCTGAAACTGTGCGTTCCTGAGGGGGAGCCGCCAGAGGCTCCCCCTCTTTTTTTGACGAGGCGTTGTGATAGGCTAGGAGGCGTCGAGGGCCATCGGACTGATACGATTTGGAACGGATTCGAGGAGAGACATCACATGCGGCATGTCATAGCAGGGCTTGCGGCGGCGTTCCTGGTGGCGTCGCCGGTGCAAGCCTACGAAGAGATTACGGTCGTGGACGGAGGAACGATTACCGGCAAGGTTGTGTTGACGGGAGGCAAGCCGACGCCGAAGGGCTTCAACCTCGTCACCTTTCCTGATCCGGTCTATTGCGGGCGGATCTCGACCGGAACTGGCTGGCGTCTGCTGCAGGAGTTTCGAGTTGCGCCGGACGGCGGGCTGCAAGACGTGGTCGTGATGCTGACGGACATCGACAAGGGCAAGCGGTTTACGTTCACGCCGCCGACGATCGAGGCGCGGGATTGCCGGTTCCTGCCCTTCGTCACCGTCGTGCGAGACCACCACGAGGTGACAGTCGTGAACATGGATCCCGTGATGCACGACATTCAGGCCTACGAGACCTCTCACCTCGGACCACGGGTGCTGTTCAATACGCCCCTCCCGATGAATCCGCATCACCGGCGCAACGTCGGCGCGGATTCGCACGAGCATCTGCCGGGCACACCGATGAAGCAGACGATCCATATGACGAAGGGGCGGCGGATCTTCGTGATGCAGTGCGGCTTCCACGCCTACATGGAGAGTTGGGGGTTCGCAGTCGAGAATCCCTACTACGCGATCACCGCCCCTGACGGGAGCTTCACGCTCAGCGAGGTGCCACCGGGTGAGTACACGCTGGTCGCCTGGCACCCGCAGGGAGGGCCAGTGCTGGAGCAACGGGTGACCGTGGTGCCGAAGGGGACGGCGCAGGTGCACTTCTCCTTCAAGGCGCCGACCGGCCGGCGGAGCGCACACGAGGTCGTCGAGAATCCCCACTTCGGGCTGGAGGTGTTGGGCAAGCCGATCGACATCAGGCCCACGCTGGAATTGCAGAAGCCATAAGGCGCGAAACGTGAAACGTGAAACGTTAACAGTTACAGGCATCGTCGGAATCGGTGCCTTGTTCCTTGCGCTGTCTGCGCCGGCAGCGCTGGCCTACGAAGTGGTCGAGGTCAAGACCGGCGGGACCGTCACGGGGCGGATCAGCCTGGAAGGACCCGTGCCCAAACCCAAGGGGTATAACCTCGTCATCTACCCGGATCCGCAGTACTGCGGGCGGATCTCGAACGGGGAAGGCTGGCGCCTGTTGTACGACTTCGTCGTGGACAAGACCGGTGGCCTCCAGGATGCCGTGGTGATGCTCGAAGGCATCCGGGCCGGGAAGGCCTTCGATGTATCCGTCCCGCACGTGGAAGCCCGCGACTGCAAGTTTCTACCCTTTATGACCGTGGTCCGCGACGGGCACGCCATCGAGGTCGTGAACATGGACCCGGTCATGCACGATATCCAGGCCTACGAGACCTCATCCAGCCTGGGGGCGCGAGTCCTGTTCAACCAGCCCCTGCCGATGAACGGCCATCATCGGCGGGGCGACCTGCACGCCACGCACAACCACGAACCCGGCAAGTCCCTGCTGGGGCCGATCTACCTCAGCAAAGGGCGCCGCGTGTTCCTGATGCAGTGCGGGTTCCATCCCTACATGGAGAGCTGGGCCCTCGCCATTGACAATCCGTACTACGCTATTACCGACAGGGCCGGGCGCTTCACGATCTCCGACGTGCCCCCTGGGACGTACCGGCTCATCGCATGGCATCCCCAGGTCGGACCGCCCGCCGCGCGGGTGGTGACCATCGAACCAGACGGGCACGTCGAGGTGTCGCTCGCGTTGCGAGCGCCCACGGGCCGGCGCACCGCGCTCCAGGTCATGGAGAATCCGCGGTTCGGACCGGGCGTGCTGGGTAAACCGATCGAAATCGTCCCGCTGGTCGAGCTGCAGCAGTAGCGCGCAACCGAGACCATCGCTCGTGCAGATCCATCCGCCTCACCTCCTCCAAGCCATCCTTCTGGCTTGCACGGTCAGCCTGGCACTCCACGGCATCGCGGATCCGGTCGCTGTCATGGCCGAAAAGGGAACGGCCGCGCTCCAGGAGGCGCAAGCCGCTTACAAACGGAAGGCCTACGATCAGGCGCTCGCGCTGCTGGAGCCTCTGACCAAGGATGGCAAGGGCCCGGCTGAGGCCTACCGGCTGAAGGCTCGGTGCCTGCTCCGCTTGGGCAAGCCACGGGAGGCGCTCACCGCCTATGACCAGCTTGCGCACAGGGCCGGGCGCGAGGAGGCGGCACTGCTGCGCGAGGTCGCCCTTGGGTTTGTCACGCCGTTGCTCAAGGACATGCGGGAGCAGATGCGCGGAGCCGCCTATACGGCGCTCAAGGAACTCGAGTCGGAGGAGGCGATTCCTTATTTTGAGGATGCGTTGACGGATGGGTCTGGCCTCGTCCGGGCGCTGGCCGTCGAGGCTCTGGGGCAACTTCCGGCTGGCCGGCGTTCGCCGGCGATCCGGAAGGCGCTTGAGGATCAAGCCGCGCTGGTTCGGGCGACGGCGATCAAGGTGCTTGGCCAGTCCGGCGATCGCGCCGTCATCCCGCTTGTCGAGCGATCGCTGCGCGACGAGCATCCTTCGGTCCGTGTGGCTGCGGCCGCTGCGCTGGCCGTGTTGGGCCAAGAGAGGGGGTGGGCCCGGTTGCAGGAGGCGGCCGCCGCGAGAAATCCGGAGGAGCGTGCAGCAGCGCTGCGCCTGCTCGGCGACCTATGCGACCGTCGGGCGCTGCCCTGGCTGGAAGCGGCACTGTCCGACGAGCAGCCCTCGGTGCGGGGGGCCGCGGTCACCGCGCTCGGCGATCTCGGGCAGCCCGAGGCCGCGCCCGGCCTCGTTCGCATGTTGAGCGATCCGATTCCGGCGGTGCGGGCGTCCGCTGCCCTCAGCCTAGGCGGGTTCGGGACACCCGAAGCCATCTTCGCACTGAAACGTGCGCTGAGGGACGAGAACCCCGTCGTGCGGGCTGCGACGGTCGACGCCCTGCTCCAGCAGAGGGTACCGTACGAGGAGGTGAGAACCGCGGTCCAGGACCTGACCCGCCATCTCGACCCGGGCATCAGGGCGGCGGTGGCGCGGGCCTTGGCAAAAAGCAGCAGGGGCGATGCGGGGGAGGTCAGCCAACTCCTGCACCAGCTCATCAAAGATCCACTTCCACGTCCCCGCATCGCTGCCGCCCGAACGCTCGGCCGTATTGGCGGCAGGGGGGCGCTGCCCGTGCTTAAAGAGGCGTTGCTCGACCAGGATGATGCAGTCCGGGCTACAGCCGGTGGGGCGATCGCTCGGATCCTTCGCTCCGCGAGCGAAAACCATAAGTTGTTGAAAACGCATTGAGAATTTTCTCGCGGCCGTAAGATTTTCGCTTGACACCAACTGGTTAACTTCGTATACAATTAACGTCCAAAGCTACAAAGGATCCCTCCAGCGCAGTCGAGCATCCCCAGCCGGCCGGTGGCAGAGGTAAGCGGTCTCACCTGTGCGTAGTCGTGGTCAGGACTCAGGGGTTCGCCAGTAAGGATTTGCAGAGCTGTGGTTCTGTATCACCGTTCACATCTATTAAGGAGGCAGGCGTTATGAAGAAGGGTATCTATATCGCCATGATCGCATTGGTGACGGCGGCGTTCCTCGCGTTGCCGTTCACGTCCTATGCGGGTGGTACGGTTAAGGGCAAGGTTACGTATGCGGGGAAGTCCGAGGCGAAGGAGTTCCTCTTCTCGAAGTTCCCGAACCCGAAGTTCTGCCCCAAGAATCCGAACAAGGAACTGGTCCAGGGTGAGAAGCGGATCATGCCCACCATCACGGTGGCGAAGGACGGGGGCCTGAAGGGCGCGGTGGTGGCCGTCCGCGACATCGAGGACAAGGCTTTTGTGGACGGGTACAAGGGCACGGATGTCGTCGCCGAGTTCTGCGAGTTCAAGCCCTTCACCAGCGTGGTCGTGGCACAGAAGTCGTTCCGCGTCGAAAATCACGATGCCGACCCCGAAGATCCCAAGTCCGTCAAGGGCGTGCTCCACAACCCGCACAGCTTCTTCGTGAAGGGCTCGAGCTCTTCGACCGATTTCAACATCGGTCTCGCGGAGAAGGGTTCCAAGCTGGAGAAGCCGGTGAAGTTCAAGGGTGGCCAGGAGAAGCAGGGCGCGACCTACCGGTTGCAGTGCGACCAGCACGAGTTCATGCAGTCCTTCTTCCTCCCGGTCTGGAATCCGTACTACGCCGTGGCGGGTGACGACGGCACCTTCGAGATCAAGGACGTTCCGGCAGGCAAGCACAAGATCCTCGCGTGGCATCCCTTTGCAGGCCGGGTCGAGGCCGAAGTGGAGGTCAAGGACGGCGCGACGGTCGAAGCGAAGTTCGAGGTGAAGAAGTAACCCGGAGTGTTCCCCCGCGGAGCATCACGCTTCGCAGCCTTCCCCAAGGGCAGTGGCCACGACCGGTCACTGCCCTTGGTGTTTTCAGCGCCGCTCCTCGCGCGACCCTCCCCACAGTTGCCTTTCCGTTTCTCATCCGGGTAAGATGGCAATCTTTCAAGCGTAGTTTCTGAAACGGCCGCTGCGCCTGCCGAGGGGATGCGGTGTCACGGGACCTCTCTCTCGCCGAGATCTTTGAGCTCGGATACTATTGGGAAACCAAGATTCTGTTGACGGCCGTCAAGCTGGACGTGTTTTCGGCCCTGGATGGCAGAGGCCGCACGGCCACGGAGATCGCCGCGCGCGTGGGGGCCGACGAGCGGGCCCTGGAGCTGCTCCTGAACGCGCTGGTCGCGATGCGGGTGCTCAGCAAGGAGGGGGAACGGTTCGCTAATACCGCGGTCGCGCAAACGCACCTGGTGAAGGGCGCGCCGCAGTACGTGGGGCACTTGCTCCTGCTCCACGACGCAGAGTGGAACAACTGGGGCCGGCTGGAAGAGACGATCAGGACGGGGCGGTCTCCGGTAGCCCGGCACCTGTTTGAGACTGACCCCGAGTTGGGCGCCAACGTGCTCTCCGTGTTGAACCGGATCGGCCAGCAGAGCGGGCCTGCCCTCGCCAGGCGGCTGCACCTGGAAGAGGCGAAGACGTTCCTGGATCTCGGGGGCGGCGCGGGCACCAACGCCATCGCGTTCTGCTCGGTCTATCCCAACCTGCATGCGGCCGTCTTCGATCTGCCACAGACGCTGAAGGTGGCCGAGCGGACCATCAAGGAGGCGGGGCTCGAGTCGCGCATCACGCTTCTCGGCGGGGATTTCAACCGCGATCCGCTGGGGGGACCATACGACGTGGTCCTCATGTCGGACATTCTCCACTATCAAGGACCCGAGGAGAATCGTGCCCTGGTCGAGAAGGCTGCCCGGCACCTGACGGCGGGAGGGCGCCTGGTCATCAAGGACCGCTTCCTGGACACCTCGCGCACGAGCCCCGCTTGGGTGACCGCCTTCGCCGTTCATATTCTGGTCAACACCGAGAAGGGCCGCTGCTATACAGTGGGGGAGGCGCGGGAGTGGATGAGGGGGGCCGGATTTCAGTCGGTCACGGAGCTGGAGCCCGCTGCGGTCGTGCTTGGGACGAAACCGTAAAGCGCAGGGTGTGAGGCGTCAAACGTAGCGCGAAGCTCCTGTGCGAGGCTGGTGATAGGGGGACCGGCGAGCGGGTTCATGAGCGAAGAGATGGATGGGTTTCGACCTTGTGCGGTATGAACCATCGTTGCCCGTCCGATGGGCGAGCGACTATGGGTCGTTTAACACCGGCTCGCGTTGAATGAGCTAAGAACATGCAGGAATGGTTGAAGCAGCCAGGATTCTTCGGCACTCATGCGACTATCGGCGCGGACCTCAGCCAGGCGATGGCCACGCTCTTCACGGTGTTATTTGTGGTGGGCTGGGTCCAGGCCAAGCAGCGCAAGGCTGACGCCCACCACTGGCTGATGCTGGGCGGGATGGTGGCCATGCTCGCGTTCTTTACGAGCTACTACCTGTTTCGGCAACTGGGGGTGCTGGCGTTCGAAGGCAAGGCCGGATTCGGTGGGTCGCAGGAGCTCTACGACAACGTGTTTATCCCCCTGCTGACCGTCCACATCACGCTCGTGATCATCGGCCTGGTCATGGCGATCTACATGATCGTGCTCGGGTTCCGCGCGCAAAGCGTGGTGCAGGGACGGCGCATCCTTCGGGACGCCGTGCTCCAGACCCCGGCGAGGCGGATCGGCGCGATCCTGAGCGGGCTGACCGTCGCGGTTCTGGTGGTGTATCTGGCGCGCGGCCTGACCACCGGGTTTTCCACGAGAAAGCTTGCGGTCTATCTCGGCCTCGTGCTGCTGGTCGGGGTGGTCTTCGCCGTGGAATTCGCGATCCAGCGGATCTGGCCGAACGGCGAGCAGCGCCACCGCGTGCTCGGCCGGTTCACCATGATCATTTACTGCATCCTCTTCGTCACCGGGAGCGTCACCTACACGATGCTGTACATTCTGTATCCTGGGAAAATTGGGTAGGGCTGAGCGCTGATGGCGGATCGCTTATGGCGATGTTGACTTGCGGGTGCGGCCGCTGGATGCATACGCAGGGGGTGGACGAAGTGGATGCCGACACCTGGCTTGTCCGCTCCGAATGCCGCGGCTGTGGCCTTCGGGTGGGGGCGGAGGGCCCGGTCAGGGAGGCGGTGGCCCTGGTGGACCGCCTGCTGTGGAGCGACGACGCGCGGCACGTGCTCGACCGGCTGCCGCCTTACCTGGCGCCTTTGGTCCAGGACCAGGCCGAGCGGTACGCACAGTCGGCCGGGCATCGGGTGATCACCTTCACCGTGCTGGCGCAAGCCCGCCGCGGCGGTGCGGTCGCCTGGGATCCGGAAGCTGAGCGGCGGCTCGAGCGGGTGCCGGGACCGGTCCGGAGCATGGCGAGGCTGGAGCTGGAGCGGACGGCGGCCGCGCGCGGAGAAGCTTGCGTGACGGTCGCCCTGATGGAAGAGGTCAAGTCCCGGTACTTCGGGATGTTTGCAAAAAGCGGGGACGGGTGACGATGCTCCATCGCTTGACGCTCAGGGTCCTGCCGCGGTTGACGCTGGCGGTGACTGAAGAGTCAGTGCGGAAGAGGAAGCGGCTCGTCATGCTGGTTCCGGGGCTGGTGGCGTTTGCGGTCTACCGGCTCGTCAAGCAGGTCCACCCCCTCTCGGATCCCTGGGTGCTCCTGGCCCTGAGCGGTCTGTTGTCCGCCGCGACGGCGCTGGCCGCCTACCGGGTCGGTTGCGGTGTACCCTGGGGGACAATCTGGGCCGAGGACGGGGTGGGACGCCTGGGCTGGCTTGCCGGCTGGATCGGGCTGGCGTACGGGGTCCAGCTTTCTCTGATGGTGCTGGCCCTACTCAAGCTGGTGGTCCAGTACGATTTCTTGCGTCACCCGGACGGGCCCGCGATGATGGCGGTCCTCATCGCCGTGACGTCCGTCGCGCGGGATGCCTTTGAGATCGGCTACGTCCGTCGGCTGCAGCGGCGCGGCGAATCCGTGCTGACCTTTCCAGACGGGGACGCCTTGCGTGCGTTGCTGCGGGAGCAGCCCTTGCCGGCGCTTTGGTGGGCCGGGGGATCTGCCACCGGGGCCGGGTTCGTCGCGCTGGCCGCTCGCTTCGTCGAGGTCGGACGGAGCGACCTGGCCCAGTTGATCCTGGTGAGCCTGGTTGCAGGAAGCCTGGCGGTCGGCGCCTATCTGGCCGGTGAGCGGCGTCCGGGCGGCTGGAGAGCCGTGTCGTGCGCGGATGGGTGGACGGAGCTCTTCCGATTCTGGTGGTGGCCGGGCCTGGCCTTTGCCGCGACCTATTATCTGGCCCTGACAGGTGGTGCGACGTTCCTGTTGCACCTGGAGGAGGGCCACGGACTGGCCCAGGGCGTGATCGCCGCCACGGTAGGCGGGCTCATGGCCCTGGACTGCTACTATCTCGGGCATCGTCGCTTTCTGGAGAACCGGATTCAACAGATGGTGCCGACCTCGTTGCTGCGCTGCCCGTTCGTGCTGGGGATCCTGTCCAAGTCTGGGGTCGGCGCCGCGGCGAACGGTACCTCCCTTCAGGAGACGGAGGTAGCGGTGGGCGAGGCGAGGCGGAGGGGTTGAGGGCGCCGATGCGCGGCTGGCCGCACCAACACCGATGGATGTGGGTCGTCTTGTGGCTCCTTGCGCTGAGCTGGCTGGCGGCCGCGGCGACAGCAGAGCAGCCGCTGCGGGCTAATACGGCGGAGGGCGCGCGGGACATCTACTACAAGACCCCTGGCGTGCCGGTCGGTCCGCCCGCGCCGGCGCCGGATAGCCTGGTCTATCCCCGCTACGGTGCGCTGGACAACCGGGTGTTCCTCTGGTTCGTGACGCAGCAGCACACCTACTTCGGCGGATTCGTGCTTGCGCTGCCGATCTTCTGCGTCATCATCGAGCTGATCGGGTTGCTGGCGCGGGATCCGGCTGCGGCCTCCCGCTACGATCGGCTGGCGAGGGACTTCCTCACGGTTGCCCTCCTGGCGCTGTCCGTCACCGCGGTCGTCGGCAGCCTCATGCTCGGGGTGTTCATCGCGCTGTACCCCAGCTTCATGAACTATATGGGCGGCACCTTCAAGACGATGATGCCCGTCTATGCACTGGTGTTCCTGGGCGAATCGCTCTGCTTGATCGCGTACTACTATAGTTGGGAGCGCATGGCCACGCCGGCGCTCAAGTGGGTTCACGCCTCGCTCGGCGTGCTGGCCAACGTGTTCGGCGCGGTGCTGCTCCTGCTCGCCAACGCCTGGGCGGCGTTCATGATGGCGCCGGCCGGAGTGGACGAACAGGGCCGCTACCTCGGCAACGCTTGGCATCTGCTTCACTCGGCCTTGTGGAATCCGCTCAACGTCCATCGATTCCTAGCGGACCTCATGTCCGGCGGCGCGGTCGTCCTGGCCTACGCCTCATACCGGTTTCTGACCAGCAAGACAGACGCGGAGCGGGCCTATTACGACTGGGTCGGCTACGTCTTCCTGTTCGTCACGGTCTGCGCGCTGCTGCCGATGCCCTTTGCAGGCTACTGGCTCATGCGCTCGGTCTACGCCTTCCGGCAGAGCATGGGCGTCACGATGATGGGTGGCTTGCTGACCTGGCTGTTCGTCGTCCAGGCACTACTGGTCGGCGTGTTGTTCCTGGGGATCAACTACTACGTCTGGCAGAGCATGGGGCGAATCCAGGGCGGTGAGCGGTACCAGCGATACCTGAAGTATCTGGTCGTCGCGTTGACCATGTGCCTGATAGTCTGGCTGACCCCGCACACGATCGTGATGTCCCCGACCGAGGTCAAGGCCATGGGTGGCGCCCAACATCCCGTCATTGGGAACTACGGCGTCATGTCCGCCAAGAACGGGGCGATCAACGTCATGATCTGCCTGACGGGGTTGAGCTACATTCTGTACCGCCGGGCCAACCGGACCTTGACGATCTCGTGGGCGCCGGTCGGCAACGCGGTGCTGGCGGTCCTGTTTGGCGCGGGCATCGCCAACATCATTTGGCTCGCCATCTACGGCTTCTACCTGCCGTCCTACGTGCGCATCGGCCTGTCCACGCCGCAGGCGGCGACGACCCTCACCGTGCTGGTGGTCGGGTTGTTGATCAACCGCGCGATGCTGCGCGGAGCCAAGCTCCATGGGTCTATCCAGTGGGGGAAGATCTCGGTGCGAGGCATGGTCGCCCTGTTCGGCCTGGCAGCGACCTTCACGTGGGTAATGGGCCTGATGGGGTACATCCGGTCCTCCGGCCGACTCTCCTGGCACGTGAACGAAATCATGCCGGACCTGTCGCCCTGGGCCCATACGCCGACGCTGGGATTCGCGGCGAAGATGGTGACGCTCAACATGGTGGTGTTTTGGCTGGCCGTGCTGGCGCTGTTCTGGATCAGCAGCCGCGAGCGACAGCCGGTCCCGGTAGCGGGCGAGGCGATGAGCGACGAGCCTGCGCTCGCGCCTCCGGCATCGCGGGAGGCACAGCCCTCATGACCAGGAGAAGGCCGTCATGGGGGTGCCTGTGGCTGAGGGGCCTGGTCGCAGCGACCTGCGTCGTGCTTCCCCAGCGTCCTGCCCTGACCGCTCAGGCGACGAGTCAGATGGTGCTGGAGGATTTCCGGGCGAAGGACGGTGACGGATTTCCCGTGGGCTGGAAGGTTCAGACCAACAACAGGGCTCGCGAGTCGTACAAGGTGCAGGCGGAGGGGGAAACCGCCTTTCTAGCGGCCAGACAGGCCGATCAGCGGGTGTACAAGCGCATCGCCTGGGACCCCAAGGCCTTGCCGGTCCTCACCTGGCGGTGGCGGTTGCGGTCGGCTCCCGCGGGCGCCGATCTCATCGCAGCGGTCTACGTGTCGCTCGACACCGACCTGTACATCATCCCGGTCTTCACCAAGTACGTCTGGAGCGCGACGAAGGCCGAAGGTTCCATGGTCGAAGGCGGGATGTTCAGCGGCACGGAAATCGTGATCCAGAGCGGCGCGAAGCCGACGGGGGAATGGGTTGAAGAGCGTGTGAACGTCTATGAAGACTTCAAACGGATTCACCGTCACGAGCCGGCTCCAGAAGCCTGGGGGATCTCCTTGCTCGCGGGGCCCGGGGTAGAGGTGGATTTCGGTCCGATCACGGCCTCGAAGCCGTGAGGGCTGTCGGGAGGCGCAGGGCCCGCCGGCGCGCCGCCACGTCCAATGTCAACGCGAATGCTCGCGGATATGATGCTCGGCGCCGCGGTCATGGGCACGGTCGGGGCGCTGATCGGCCTGTTGATGGGCGGCGGTGCGCTTCCTGTGGCGATCGGTGTTGGTGTGGTGCTGGGCACGGTGGTTGGGAGCCTCGGAGGACGGCGGTTCTTAGTGAGCATTCTGGTCGGCGCGGTTCTAGGGGGCCTGCTGGCCTGGGCTCTGGTCGGCACCGAGAAGATCTCCGTCGGAGCTGGCGCCGGGGCGGCGATGGGGGGGTTCCTGGGCGTGCAGATATCGTCCCTTCTGGACCTGTGGGCTGAGCATCGCCGGGAAAAGGCGCCAGGTAATCGGCCGCCGTCGTAGCGGATCTGATGAAGAGGAGCGGCCGGAGGCCTTGCCGATCCTGCGCTCGCGAGGGAGTATGGAAAATCGGGCTGTGCTGTGGGGAGCCATTGGGTTCGTCTTTTTGTCCTTCATCCTCATGATCGTCGGGCTGGTGTACGAGTCCTACAAGGCGAAGAAGCAGCGCGAGCTCGCGGCCTCGATCCGGACCGAGCAGACGCCCGTCGCCGCGGCCGCGCCACGGGACTACTCGATGTACAAGACCGTCATGGGCGACGATGGGCGGGAGATGGTTGAGATCCCCGAAGGGCCGTTCATCATGGGCAGCGGCGAGGGTGACCCCGACGAGGCGCCCGAGCATCAGGTGTACCTCTCGACCTATTACATAGACCTCAAGGAGGTCACCCAGGCGGACTATGAGCGCTTCGTGCGGATGACCAAGCGTGGGAAGCCCTTCGTCCCGGTATTCGAGGACGACATTTCCAAGATCCTGAAACCGGAGCTGCCGGCCATCGGCATGTCCTGGGCAGACGCGCTGGCCTACTGCCGGTGGGCCGGCAAGCGGCTTCCGACCGAGGCAGAGTGGGAGAAAGCTGCGCGGGGCGAAGGGCGGCGACGGTACCCCTGGGGTGATGACTTCGGGCGGGGAAACGCCAACGTGGACGGCGACGAGGACGGGGTGCAGTACCTCGCACCTCCCGGTTCCTTCGCGTCAGGAAGAAGCCCCTACGGGGTATATGACATGACTGGGAATGTCGCTGAGTGGGTAGCGGACACCTACGATGAGCACTACTACGCGAAATCGCCGTTTCGGGATCCGAAAGGGCCCGAGGAAGGCCAACACAAGGTGATCCGCGGGGGCTCCTGGCGGGAGACGCCTCGCAACGCGCGCATCTCGAAGCGGTTCCAGGCCAAGATGTGGCGCACGGACAGCACGATCGGGATCCGGTGCGCCAAAGACCCCGAGCCCACGCAGGACCGGGCTCAGCGGGCACAACGTTAGCGGCGGGTGTGGCCGGGACTCCGTCCGCCAAGTCGTGCGAGCGGTCCGGCTTGTCCCATGCTTGAAACCAGATTCAAAGTCGCGCTTCTGCTGACCGTCTTGTTTCTGACCAGCCTCCCGGTCATGGGTATTCTCCGCGGAACGTCGCCTCCACCAGAAGATCCCCTGCCGGTTGAGGCTCCCGGAAATCCTCCGGAGTCGGTCCCCTCCGCCGAGAGCGTCCTTCCCGAGGAAATGGTATACATCCCGGCAGGATCCTTCATTCAGGGGACATCCGTAGGAGGGTACGACGAGAAGCCGCAACGGATCGTCTATCTGGATGCCTTTTGGATTGATCGCTACGAGGTGATGAATCACTTCTACCAGGAATTCGTCGCGGCCACGGGACATCGCAAGCCGGGGCCGCCTTCTCGCTACGCCAAGAATCTCGCCCGGCTGCGCGGCGTGAATCAGCCCGTGGTCTATGTGTCCTGGGATGACGCCGACGCCTATTGTCGTTGGAAAAGAAAGCGCTTGCCGACCGAGGCTGAGTGGGAAAAGGCGATGCGCGGTGTTGACGGGAGGCTCTGGCCCTGGGGAAATGCTCCACAGCCACTCGCGGCCAACTGGGGGTCGGCTAGAGATGGCTTCGAAGCCACCGCCCCTGTCGGATTCTTCAAGCTGGACTTCAGCCCCTTCGGCGTCGCCGACGGGGCCGGAAACGTGATGGAATGGGTGGCGGACTGGTACGCGGAGGAGGCCTACCGGGAAGAAAATGCCCGCAATCCTCGAGGCCCGGACCATGGGGTTTTCAAGGTGTTACGCGGAGGGGGCTACACGAGTACCGGCTCCGACGTCAGGATAACCAGCCGAAGCAAGATGGTCCCGGATTTCAGAGACGAAACCATCGGTTTCCGGTGTGCCAAATCGGATGAAGGAGGGAGTGGGCCAGCAGTACCCGAGAAGGCGGTAAAACCTATAGAAAATCAAAGTAATAGAGGATGAGAAAGACAGCCAAAATTATGTTGACAACCATCCCGGCCAAAACTATAATGTCGAACAATTTTGAATTGGTTCTCATCGTGTGCCCTCGTTATTAAGACTGTGCTAACGAGGGAGCAATAACATAGAGTTAGTGGCCTGTCAAGGATCTTGGCGGTCCCCGAGGCCGCCGTATTTTATACTTGAAGGAGCGACAATGGCTGAAGCAGCTTCGTCCGACGAGCTCAAGATCAAGATCGGCAAGATGATTTTCTATATCACCTGTGCGGTCAGCCTCTGGTTCTTCTACTGGTTCGCCGGCATCCAATGTCCCTGCTGAGATAGGGCGGCTCGGGTAGTGCGGATTGTCAGGGGGTTGTGAGGCGCAAGCTTCTGATCCTTCGGATCAATGGGGAGCGGGAACGATGGAAATTTTGATGAACCCGATATTCTGGATGGCACTGATGGGTGCGGGTGTCGCTATCCTGTTTGCGATTCGTAAGAATACCCAGTTGCTGAACAACACCGTGATCGCAGTCGTAATCTCGCTGATGATCGCCCTTGGGTATTTCCACATTGTGGACCATTACCTCATGGACATGCAGGGGCTCGACTACTGGTACTTATTCCGTAAATAAATGACGCTCGCACGAGAGCGGGCAAACGATTTCGGGGCTTCATTGCGGTACGGTTTCCGCATCGCGATCGTTTAAGGAGGTAAGCCATGGCCGGTTTAACCAGTAACAAGTTGTTGTCGATCATGGCGTTGAGCGCAATGATTGGCCTCCTCCTGCTGCCGATTTTGGTGGCTCTGCCGGCCCTTGCAGGCGGCGGAGGTGGCCCGGCGGCCGGTGGGCCTCCGCCCGAGGTGGCTGCCCAGAAGGCCGGGGCGGCTGACGCCGAGAAAGACAAAAAGGTCGAAAAGGCTCGCGACGTTTATTACAAGACGGAAGGGATTGTCTCCGGTGCTCCGGCTCCGAAGACAACGGATAGCCCGAAGGACTATCCTCGGTACAACTTCGAAAGCCGGGTGCTGCTGTGGTTCGCCAACCAGCAGCACCTGTACTATGGCAGCTTCGTCCTCGCGGTCCCCATCTTCTGCATGATCATCGAGTTCATGGGGGTCGTCTCGAAGGACAAGGCGATGGCCAAGAAGTACGACCAGCTCGCCTACGACTTCGTGAAGATCAGCCTCACGGCTTACTCCCTGACCGCGATCCTCGGTGGGATACTGATCTTCACCTTCCTCACGCTGTACCCGGCGTTCTTCGGATATCTCTCCAGCATCTTCCGGCCCGTGATGCATATCTACGCCCTCCTGTTCGTGGCGGAGAGCGGCACGCTCTACATCTACTATTACGGTTGGGACAAGATGAAGGAGGGGCTGCTCAAGTGGCTCCATTTGAGCATGTCCGTCATCCTGAACGTCATCGGAACCGTCTTGATGTTCCTGGCCAATTCCTGGATCGGGTTCATGATGTCCCCGGCCGGCGTGGATGAGCAGGGGCGCTACCTGGGGAACATCTGGCACGTCATCCACACCGCGCTTTGGAACCCGCTCAACGTGCATCGCATCCTGGGCAACATGGCCTTCGGCGGCGGTGTCGTGGCGGCCTATGCGGCCTATCGGTTCTTGTCCGCCAAGACAGACGAGGAGCGGGCGCATTATGACTGGATGGGCTACATCGCGATGGCGATCGGCGTCGCCTTCTTGATTCCGTTGCCGTTCGCTGGGTACTGGCTGATGCGCGAAGTGTACGCCTACCGGCAGCAAATGGGAATCACGCTGATGGGTGGCCTGCTCGCCTGGCTGTTCATCATCCAAGCGACAATGATCGGCATCCTGTTCCTCAGTTCCAACTACTACCTGTGGCAGGCGCTGGGGCGGATGCGAGGCGCCGAGAAGTATCAGCGTTACATCAAGTACCTGGTGTTCATCCTGGTGTGCGGCTTCCTTATCTTTATCACGCCGCACACGATGGTGATGACCCCAGCCGAGCTGAAGGCGATGGGCGGCCAGCAGCATCCGGTGCTAGGGAACTACGGCGTGATGTCTGCCAAGAACGGCGGTATCAACGTGATCATCACGACCACCGTCTTGAGCTTCATTTGGTATCAGCGCGGCAATAAGGTGCCCGTTGTGTCCTGGGCCAAGTTCGGGAACATCTTCATGGGGGTGTTCTTCTTCCTTGCGTACGTGAACATCATCTGGCTGGCGATCTACGGCTACTACATTCCGGCCAACGTGCGCATCGGCCTGTCAGTGCCCCAGGTGGCGAGCACCCTGTCGTGTCTGTTCTTCATGACGGCGCTCAACCTGACGATGTTGAAGGGTGCGAAGGAGAGCGGGCCTATCGAGTGGGGAAAGATCTCCGTCCGGTCCCAGTATGCCCTCATCATGCTGGCG
>CAZTUO010000020.1:10160-21393 GCA_964616355.1 uncultured Nitrospira sp. | reverse complement strand
CCAGAGGATAGCAGATCCCAGCACAATTGTCACTCTATTTATTAACTCTCAATAATGAAAATGCCAAGTCATTTCTTCGGCTTACGTGTGACTTCGTGGATCCAGCGCAGATAGTCCGGCCATCCACGCTGGATGGGCACTGCGATGATCTCCGGCACGCTGTAGCTGTGCAAGTCCTTGATCGCTGCCGCCAGCTCGTCGAAGAGATCCGCCCGGGACTTCAGGATCATCAAGCATTCGTGCTCCTCCGATACCTTCCCCTCCCATCGGAAGACCGACCGGATTGCCGATAGCACGTTGGCACAGGCCGCCAGCTCCTGTTCAACGACCGCCCGGCCGATCCGGAGCGCCTCGGTCTCGGAAGCCGTGGTTACAAACACGACGATTTCATTGTCTAAATCGGCCACCTGGGGCCTCCTTCTTAGCCCAGGCGGGGGCCGACCTGCCCCCTAAGGGGAAGCAAGATACGCACCCCCGCGCGATGATTTTCCGCTCAAGGGCCCTAATTCCTTGACAACGTGCGGGGTTGGGAGCGAGACTCCCCTCTCCCGGTCGCGACCAGTGCAGCAGCCCGCCGTGCAATTTCTGCCCCATTGTGCACCAATTTTCCGGCGGCGACTCAGCCGCGGCCATGAGGTTGGCCCCGTTCCGTTCAGGGCGCCTCGGTCGTTCGTTGACAGCCGCGGAGACCGCAGCATACTATAGCTCCTCCGAAAAGAGGGAGGTCGGCCCATGGGTTATACGATCACTCCGCGCGAGCTGAAGGAGCGCCTGGACAAGGGGGACAAGATCTTTCTCCTCGATGTCCGGGAGCCCTGGGAATACTCACTCGCTAAGATCGAAGGATCGGTCCTGATTCCCCTCGGCACGCTGCCGCAATCTCTCGATAAACTGAACAAGGACGATGAGATTGTGGTGACCTGCCATCGCGGGATGCGTAGCGCCGATGCCACGAGCTTTCTGCTCCAGCAAGGATTCAAGAGCGTGAAGAACCTGATCGGGGGGATTGACGCCTGGTCGGTTCAGGTGGATCCGTCGGTCCCGCGCTATCAATAACAACAAGGGGACCCCGTTCGCGCCCCCATCGGACCCAGGCGCCTCAGGCGCGGGCGGCCCGGAAATATTCTACGGTCCGCGCCAGCCCCTCCTTGAGCGAAACCCGGGGCTCCCACCCCAATTCCCGGCGGAGCTTGGCGCTGTCAATGGCGCTGCGGGCCTGCTCACCTTTCTTGGCCGGGCCGTGGAGCGCCTTGCTGCCCGGCTGGATGAGCTCGGCCAGCATCTGAAACAGCTCGTTGACGGAGGTCTCGACCCCCGTGCCGACATTGTAGGTGCCCCGCGCATCCTTTCCCATCGCGGCCAGATTGGCCTCGACCACGTCCTCGACAAAAATGAAGTCCCGGGTCTGTCGGCCGTTCCCGTTGATCACCGGCTGCTCGCCGTGCAACAGCTTCTGCGCGAAGATGGCGACCACGCCGGCCTCCCCTTCCGGGTCCTGCCGGGGTCCGTAGACGTTGGCGTAGCGGAGGCTCACGTACTGCAGCCCGCTGACCTGCTCGTAGTAGGCGAGGTAGTGCTCGCCCGTGAGCTTGCTGATCCCGTAGGGCGAGGCGGGCCGCGTCGGGTGGGTCTCCGGCGCGGGAAACGTCTCTTGCTCGCCGTAAATCGCGCCCCCCGAGGAGGCGAAGATCACCTTGCGCGTCCCATGCGCAACGGCCTGCTGGAGGATGTTGAGCGTACCCAGGATGTTCACCTGGGCGTCATAGACGGGATCCTCGACCGACCGCCGGACGTCCATCTGTGCCGCCAGGTGCACGACCAGGAGCGGCCGCTCTCTTCGGAAGACCCGCTCGAGGGCGCCGCTCTGGATGTCCATCTTGTAGAACCGGACCGCGCGGTTGAGGTTCCGGCGCTTGCCGGTCGAGAGGTTGTCCACGACCGCGACCTCGTGCCCCTCCAGCACCAGGCGATCCACGAGGTGGGACCCGATAAAGCCGGCCCCGCCGGTCACCACGATTCGCATAGCGCTCCTTCCCGGCCACGCTGATCCGCCCCGCGCGGCGGCTCCCTGCAGGAGCCCGCGTCCGGCTCAGCCCCCGCCGCGCACTCGCCGCAGGCCGACCAGCACCTCGCGATTGCCCTTCTGCCCCGCCACCGGTGAGTCCAGCACGCCGAGCCGGGAGAACCCCAGCCCGGCCGCACAAGCCAGCACCTTCTCAGTCACCGCCCGCCGCTGCTCCTCGTTGCGCACGATCCCCCCGCGGCCGACCTGCCCGCGGCCGACTTCGAACTGCGGCTTCACCAAGGCGACCACGGTCGCCTCGGGAGCGAGAAACCGCGTCACGCACGGGAGCACGAGCGTGAGCGAGATAAACGACACGTCCACCACCGCCAGGTCCACCGGCTCGGGCACAGCCGCCGGGGCCAGGTACCGGATGTTCGCGCGCTCGAGCACGACGACCCTGGGATCGCGGCGCAACCGCCAGTCCAACTGCCCGTACCCGACGTCCACCGCGTAGACGCGCCGCGCCCCCCGCCGGAGGAGGCAGTCGGTAAACCCGCCGGTGGAGGCGCCCACATCCATCGCGACGAGCCCGTCGGCGGCGACGCCGAAGGCGTCGAGCGCGGCCGCCAGCTTCGCACCGGCTCGGCTGACGAACTCGGCTCCCCGCCGGGCGACTTCGATCGCCGCGTCGGCCGGCACGAGCCGGGCCTGCTTGTCCACCAGGACCCCGTTCACGGTCACCGCGCCGGCCAGAATCAGGCGCCCGGCTTGCTCCCGGCTCTCGGCCAGGCCGCGGGCCACCAACACGCGATCCAACCGCTCTCGACTCGCCGAGACCCTGTCGGCCATCGTGCTGCTCTGTCGGGGGGAACCGGGAGGAGACACCGGCGAGGCCGCCGACGCCGGGCGCGGATGCGGGCTAGTCCGACTCCGACGACTCCTCCGCCACCGCGTCGTCGAGGCTGTAGGCGCGGAGCCGCCGTTTCCCGTCCTTGTCCTGAATCAGGATCTCCACCTTGCGTTCGGCGTCGTCCAACATCTTGAGGCAGGTCTTGGACAGCTTGATCCCCTCTTCGAAGATCTTGAGCGATTCATCGAGCGGAAGGTCTCCCCGTTCCAGCTCCGAGACGATCGTCTCAAGCCGGGCCATCGCCTCTTCAAACTTCAACGCCGCCACGGGACCTCCGTCTTCCTCGATCCGCTCTGTCCTGACCGCACCGTGCACAGGAGCCCTGGCCGCGTATTATAGCGCGGTGACGAACGTCATGGTCAAGCTAATCGGCGTCGGGCCACGCCTCACGGACGTCGCAGAGGAGCCGCCCCTTCGCTAGCCGGATGCGGACCGCGTCGCCGCTCGTGACCGCGCGCGCATCCCGAACGAGGCGGTCGTCGCGCGCCCGCTGGACCAGGCTGTAGCCGCGGCTGAGCACGGCGAGCGGGCTCAGGCTGTCCAGCCTGGAGACGAGCGCGCGGATCGCCTGCCGCTTCAACGTCAGCGTTGCCAGCGCGGCCTGCTCCGCCCGCTTGCCGAGCTGCGGGAGCACGCTCAACGCTCGCCGGATGCGCGCCAGGGGACTGTGGACATGGAGCGCGTGCCGGGCGCTCACCAATCTCGTGCGCGCCGCCTGCAGCGCCGCGCCGACCGACCCGGCCAGTCGACCGAGGGCGTCGTCCAACCGCTGCGCCTCGCGCTCGAGCCGCCCCCGGAGCGCCCCTTCCAGCTCCTCGACTGCCGGCATCCGATGGCGGACGAGCGCCAGCCGGTTCCGCGTTGCTCGAGCCTGCCGCTCCACCAGCTCACGGACTTGGCGGACCAGATCTTCCAGAACCGGGGCGACGGCCTCGGCCGCCGCGGAGGGCGTGGGTGCGCGGTAATCGGCCGCAAGGTCGGCCAGCGTGACGTCAATCTCGTGGCCCACGGCCGAGACGACCGGGACCGGCGAGGCCGCGATGGCCCGGACGACGACCTCCTCGTTGAAGCACCACAGGTCTTCGAGCGACCCGCCGCCCCGGCCCACGATCATCACGTCCACCTCACCCGACTCACCGAGCGCCCGGATCGCCTCGGCGATCTGCGGCGCGGCGCCGTCGCCTTGCACGGGCACCGGGCAGATCAGCACGCTCAGGATCGGGCAGCGACGCCCCAGGACCGTCAACATGTCACGGATCGCTGCGCCCGAGAGCGACGTCACGAGGCCGACTCGGCGCGGGAGGAACGGGAGCGGGCGCTTCCGGGCCGGATCGAAGAGGCCCTCCCGTGCCAGCTTCTCCTTGAGCTGCTCGAAGGCGAGCTGGAGCGCCCCAACCCCCTTCGGCTCCAGATACTCAATGATGAGCTGGTATTCCCCCCGCGCCTCGTACAAGCCCAGCCGCCCGCGCGCGATCACCTGGAGTCCCTCCTTGAGCGCGAACCGGAGGCGCTGCGCGCCGGAGCGGAACAGCACCGCGCGAATCTGGGCGAAGGGGTCCTTCAGCGTGAAATAGAGGTGGCCGGAGGCGGGGGCGCGCAGGTTGGACAGCTCGCCTTCGATCCAGACGTCCGGGAACGCCGTCGTGAGGTGCTCCCGGACCAGCGCCGTGAGCTCGCTGACGGTGAGGATGCGCCTGGCAGGGGTGTCCTCGAGCATGCCGGGTGTTGACCGCTGGTCAGTCCGCCGTCCGGGCCGGCGACGGCCGGGCGCCGCCGGTCATTCGGGAATCCGCAGGCGCTGGATGCTCACCGCCTTCCCCAGTGCCCCGTCCAGCTCCACCAGCACGGCGCAAAACAGCGCCGGCCCGGACGCGACCTCGAACCGCCGGGGCATCTGGGTCAGGAACTTCTCGATCGCGAGCTCTTTCTTGATGCCGATCACGGAATGGATCGGCCCGGTCATGCCGATGTCGGTGAGATAGGCCGTGCCCTTGGGCAGGATCTGCTCGTCGGCGGTCTGGACGTGGGTGTGCGTGCCGACCACGGCCGAGACCTCCCCATCCAAGAAGTAGCCCATGGCCATCTTCTCCGACGTGGTCTCCGCGTGCATGTCCACGATGATGGTCCGGGTCTCCTCCTTGAGCCTCGCCACCTCCCGGCGCGCCACCTGAAACGGGCAGTCCAGCGTCGGCATGTAGGCCCGCCCCATGAGCTGAAGGACGCCCAGCCGCTCGCCGCCCGGCGTCTCCACGACGATGCTCCCATGGCCGGGCACGCCCTCGGGGTAGTTCGCGGGACGGAGTAGGCGGGGCTCCTGCTTGAAGAAGGCCAGGATCTCCTTCTTGTCCCAGGCGTGGTTGCCGGTCGTGATCACGGCGAGGCCCATGTCGAACAGCTCGTACGCCAGCTCTGGTGTGATCCCGAAGCCGCCCGCGACGTTTTCGCCGTTGCCGATCACGAGGTCCACGCCGTGCTGGCCGATGACCTTGTGCAGCGTCCGGCTGATCGCCCGGCGCCCCGGCTCGCCCATGATGTCGCCGATGAACAGGACTTTCATGGTTTACTTGGCCACGTCCACGAACCGGCTCTCGCGGATGACGGTCACCTTGATCTGGCCGGGATAGGTCAGCTCCTGCTCGATCTTGCGGGCAAGGTCCCGCGAGAGCAGGGAGGATTCGGCGTCGCTCACCTCCTCGTGGCGCACGATGACGCGGATCTCCCGGCCCGCCTGGATCGCATAGGCTTTCTGGACGCCTTTGAAGGCCGTGGCCAGGGACTCGAGCTTCTCCAGCCGCTTGACGTAGGATTCGAGCGCTTCGCGCCGGGCCCCGGGCCTGGCCGCCGACAAGGCCTCTGCCGCTGCCACCAGCACGGTCTCCGGGCAGATCGGCTCCACCTGCTCGTGATGGGCGGCGATCGCGTTCACGACCTTCGGCGATTCGCCGTACCGCTTGGCCAGATCAGCGCCGAGCAGCGCGTGGGGGCCCTCCTCCTCCTGGCTCACCGCCTTGCCGATGTCGTGGAGCAACGCCCCGCGCTTGGCGAGCTTGACGTCGAGCCCCAGCTCCGCCGCCATGATGCCGCAGATGAAGGCGGCCTCCCGCGCGTGGTAGAGGTTGTTCTGCCCGTAGCTCGTCCGGTACTTGAGCCGGCCCAGGATCTTGATCAGGTCCGGATGAAAGTCCGAGAGCCCGACCTCGTAGATGACCTTCTCGGCTTCCTCGATCATCAGCTTGTCGAGGTCCGACTTGACCTTCTCGACGATCTCCTCGATCCGCGTCGGATGGATCCGACCGTCCTGCATGAGCCGCTCGAGCGAGACCTTGGCGATCTCCCGCCGCAGGGGATCGAATCCGGAGATGATCACCGCCTCGGGCGTCTCGTCAATGATCAGGTCAATGCCGGTCGCGGCCTCGATGGCGCGGATGTTCCGCCCCTCCCGGCCGATGATCCGGCCCTTCATCGCATCGTTGGGGATCGGCACCACCGAGATGGTGGCCTCCGAGACGTAGTCCCGGGTGACGCGCTGGATGGACCGGGCGATGATCTCCCGCGCCTCCCGCTCCGCGTTCTCCCGAGCCTCGTCAATGATCCGCTTGGCGACGCCGGCGGCCTCCAAGCGCGCCTCGCTCTCGATCTCGCTCAGAAGCTGGCGCTTGGCCTCGTCCACGGTCATGCCCGCCACCCGCTCGAGCGCCTGGCGGTGCTCCCGCATGAGCTGCTCGCAGGCGGCTTCCTTGGCGGCCAGGGCTTCCTCCCGCCGATCCAGCATCTGGTCGCGTCTCTGGCACTCGGTCTCCCGCTTCTCCAGCGCGCCCGCCTTGCGGTCCAGGTTCTCCTCCTTTTGCAGCAAGCGCTTTTCCTGAGCGCCCAGCTCGAGCCGCTTCTCCTTCTGCTCCTTCTCCAGCTCGGCGCGCGCCTGCAAGAGGAGGTCCTTGGCCTCGAGCCTAGCCTCCTTGACCAGCGTGTCCGCCTCCCGCTCCGCTCCCTGAACGAGCTGGCGGGCCTGCTCCTGAGCCTGGAGTGTGGCGGCCTTGAGCGCCTTCCGGCGGAGCGCCACGTGCAGGCCGACGCCGGCCAGCGCACCTAGGATCGCCACGACCACGTATGTCGCGATGCTCGTCAGAATGGTCTCCACCCCCCTTTCAGCCAGACTCGGTCCGATCCGAACAAGCGAGTCGGAACGGAGGGCAACCGGAAGGCGATGGGCGCGGATTCGGGAGCAACCCCGACGAGGTGAAGGAAAAGACGGGACGTGCGTCTTGCGGCTGAAGACCCGTTACCGAACGCCGATCCGCAGAGGACTCGGAGGCCAGCCCCCACCCGGAACCCATTGCCGATGCAACGGGACCATCCTGCGCCCCCGCTCGCTCGCTCGAAGGCGCAGCGGGATAGGCTCGCGCTCCCACCGGGTGAGCAGCCACCCGCGACAGGGAGTCCCGACGCCCCGAGGGGCAACCTTGAGCAGGATCTCCTTCAACCTCCTGCAGACCGGAAAGAACCTATTGGCGACCACCCGCATGTTTTCACGTTCAGGAACGCTGCACAGCCTGTGGAAAACTCGACCTGTCCTGCTTTCCCCGCACCCGGAGCCGATTGCCTCACCGTCCCACTACACCCCACCCGGTTGGGGAGGGCACCGGTGTAGGGTACCAGATACACCGGACCATTGCAAGACGTTCTTTGGGTCTGGGCTACCGGTGGTGGGAGGCAGCAAGCTGCTGCTCAATCGAGGCCAACAGCGTCGCGGCTCGGTGCTCGATGTCCGCTTCCTCCTCCCGCAGCCGCGCTTCGGCCTGAAAGAATTGGTGGGCGATATTGATGGCGGCGAGCACCGCGAGCTTGGCGGGGGTGGAGCTCTTCATCCCCTTGGCCACCCGCTGCATCTGGTCGTTCACATAGGCAGCGAGTTTCTTGATATAGGCCGCGTCCCCCTCGCCCTTGACCGCGTAGCGTTGCCCGTAGATCTCGACCTCGACGGCCTTAGTCAAGCGCCACCTCCTTCGGCTCCTCTACGCCGTCCAGGCAGTCCAGTTCGTGCAAGACCTTCTCGATGCGCACCTTGATGTCGCTGCGCTCCTCTTCCCAGCGGCGGTTCAGCTCCTCCTGCCGCAGCAAACGGTCCCGCATCGCCTGCAGCTCCTTCTGCAGTTTCTCGTTCGCTCGCCTGAGATCCTGGATCAGCTCGATCAACCCCCGAACGCGCTCTTCCAACGCCTCCAATTTTTCCAGCGGCATCGCTCCCTCGTCGAGACACGCCCAGCACGCGCCGGACTGACGGCTGTCGCCGACGGCTCCTTATAGGAACTTCAACAGACCTTGTCAAGCGACGCGGCGCAGGCATGGCTTCCGGCCAGGCGATGATACTCGCGGTAGCTCCGCAGCACGCGCTTGACGTACTGCCTGGTCTCCTGGAAGGGGATCAGCTCGACGAATTCGTCCGGGTCCCGGGCCCCGTGCTTGGCGATCCAGGCCGACACGGCGGCCGGGCCCGCATTGTAGGCGGCGACCGCGTGCACCACGTTACCCGAGAATTGACGCAGGAGTCCGTCCAGGTAGGCGACACCGAGCCGAATGTTCGTTTCCTCGTCGAACAGATCCTCGCGCAGCACGTCGGCGCCCCAGAGCTGCTTGGCGACCGTCTGCGCGGTCTGCAGCATGAGCTGCATGAGTCCGAGCGCGCCGACGCGCGAGACCGCCTGCGTGTCGTACTGGCTCTCTTCGCGGATCAGCGCGGCGACCAGGAACGGATCCACCGCCCCGCCGGCGTGCGCCCGGATCGTCGACAGGTGCCCGGTCGGGTACGCGACGTGCCACAGGCCGGGGGGCACGCCGTCCCCGCCCTTCTCCAGGTAGTCGCGGAAGTGCAGGCGCGCGATCCGGAGCGCCTGGCTGTGCGCGCCGGCCTCGCTGAGCCGCTGGGTGAGGGCGAGGAGCAGCCGACGATTGCCCGCGAATCGCTCGAGGATCGCCCCGACTTCCCGAGCCGCTTCGGCCTCCAGCCCCAGGTGCTTCAGCTCCACCGCCCGCCGGTAGTGGGCATCCCCGACAATGGCCTCGTCGCCGCCGGCGACCGGCTGGGCCGCCGGCTCCTCGGCCGCCACCGCTATCCCCACATCGGTACGGGTCCGAGCGAGCTGGCAATAGTAGGTGAAGGGGTACTGGCGGCATACCTGCCGGTAGCGGTCTGCAGCGCCCTTGTCGCCGAGCCGTTCCAGCGATCGAGCCGTCCAATAAAGGGCCTGGGCGGGCGGCACCGTCTCGTCCTTCCCGGCAAGCACCTTCTCGAAGGTCTCCGCAGCCTGCCGGTACTGGCCAGTCCGGTAGCGAATCCAGCCGATCCGCCAGAAGGCTTCCGCCCGCTGCCCGCCGCCGAGCCGGGCGGCGTCTTGGTACGCGGCCAAGGCCAGCTCATCCTGCCCCTGGTCCTCGTGCCAGGTGCCGACGATCATGAGCACGGAGGCCCGCTGCTCGGCTGTGAGCATCCACTGGGGGAAGGCCTGGCGGAGGGCCAGCAGACGCTCACCATCGCCCAACCGGAGGTGAGCCCGCGCCAGCCAGACGACCGCTTCTCCCTGCGAGGGGCCAGGTTCCGCGGCGAGCGCCTGAAAGACCGGGCGCGCCTGGTCGTAGCGCCGCAACCGGGCCAGCGACGTGCCGAGCCGCAACAACGCGGCCTCCCGCTGCGGATGCGCCGGGGCGGCTGCCAGAAACTTCTGCAGCTCCTCGACCGCCTCGGCGTGGAGCGCCAGGTTGGCGAAGGCCAGCGCCCGCTCGAAGAGCTCGTCCGGTGTCGGCCTCCAGTCGCCGTTCCCCGCGCTGCGCCGGAGGCGCGCTTCCGCTTCGCGCGCTTCGGGCGTCTGGGGATAGCGGACCCAGAGCTGCCGGAGAGTGGCGAGACTGTCTGCGAGCCGGCTTTCCTTAGCCTGGCAATCCGCCAGCAGCAGGAGCGAGGGCGCCGCGGTCGGCTCCTGGGGTCCCAGCGCGACCGCCTTCGTCAGCCAGTCGCTCGCCCGGCCGCACTGGTCGAGCCTGGCCCAGGCCTGTCCCAGCCGGGCCGCCACGCGGGCCTGTAGCAGGGTATCCGGCATCGCCTCGGGGACAGACTCCAGCCAGGCGACGGCGTGGGCAGGCTCGCCCAAGTTCAGGAGCGCCTCCCCCATCCACAGGCGGACGTAATCGTCCAGCACGGGGAAGTCCCGCTGCGCCGCCCGCAGGAAGCGCACCGCCTCCGCCGGTTCCTGCTGGAGCAGGAGCACTCCCCGCAGGAGCCCCGCGCGCCGCGCCCAGACGGAGCCGGGATACCGCTCCTGCACCAGGCGCAGACGCTCCATCTGGGCCTGGAGTTGCTCCCCGCGCAGCCGCGCCGCGGGTCGCGCCGCCAGCGCCACGCGATAGCAGGACTCCGCGGTCTCGCAGGCAACCTCGGGGAGGGGGCCGGAGGGAGCCGAGGACACGGAGGACAGGAGCACGGCCGTCAACAGCACCACGACCGTCGCCATGCGCCGGCGGAAAAACCGCGTGAGGACCGGGAGCCGGTGCCTGCGTAGACGCACCACGGCGCATTATACCAGATAACCAAGAGACCTTCGGAGACGGGCCACGCGCCTTGTTCCGCCCGCGCAGCCTGTGCTAGGCTCCCCGCATGGCCACCCGTTGCCCCGCCCCGACCTCCGGGCCCACGAACCTACTCAGCCTGGACCTGAAGGCCGCCGAGCAGCTCGTCGCGGACTTGGGCGGGCCCCGGTACCGGGCTCGGCAGATCCTCCGCTGGCTGTATCGGCAGCGGGTCCGGGATATCGGACGCATGACCGACCTCTCCCAGGCCGAACGGGCCCGCCTGGCCGCGATCGCCCGGATCGGCCGGTTCGCGGAGGGCCGGGTCCTGCACGCTGAGGACGGGACGCGAAAGTTCCTCTTTCCGCTGGAGGACGGCCTCCAGGTCGAGAGCGTGCTGATCCCCGACGAGGGTCGCCTGACCCTCTGCCTCTCCACCCAGGTCGGCTGCACGCTGGACTGCCGCTTCTGCCTGACCGGGACGATGGGCCTCGCGCGCAACCTCAAGGCGCACGAGATCGTGGACCAGGTCCTGAGCGTCCAGGACCGCCTGGAGCCCGGGGAGCGGCTGACGAATCTCGTGCTCATGGGGATGGGCGAGCCACTCGCCAACCTGGCGGAGGTCTCCGAGGCCATCGTGCGCTTGACCAACGACGACTGGGGGGTCGGCCTCCCGCCACGTCGGATCACCCTCTCCACCGCCGGGCTCGTCTCGCGCCTCCAGGACGTGGCGGCGCTCGGGGTGAACCTGGCCGTGTCGC
>CAZTUO010000020.1:0-10116 GCA_964616355.1 uncultured Nitrospira sp. | reverse complement strand
CATGCCGGCCGTGAACAGGCGCTACCCCCTGCGGGCGCTACTCGACGCCTGCCGCACCCTGTACCCGTTGCATCGGGAAGGCCAACGGGTGCCCTCCCCCCGGCAGAAGCTGACGTTCGAGTATGTCCTGCTGGCGGGCGAGAACGACAGCGCGGAGGACGCGAACCGGCTCGCCCGGCTGGTCACCGGCATCCGCTGCAAAGTGAACCTGATCCCCTTCAACCCCTTCCAGGGCAGCCCCTACCGCCGGCCGGATGACGAGACGGTCCTGCGCTTCCCATCCGTCCTGCGTCGGGCCGGCCTCGACGCCTTCGTCCGCAAGAGCAAGGGCCGCGACGTGCTGGGCGCCTGCGGCCAGCTCGGGACGCCCTCGCTCATATCTCCACGCCGGTCAGGAGCCGCGGCAACCTTGACACTGGCCGAATCCGGCGGGTAGCATGCGCGCGACGCCGAGGACAGCCACCAGCACTCAGCCGTCAGTTCCGCTCGCATGAAGACCCGCTTGGCAGTGCGGCTCATCCTTGCCTCAGTCTCTGCGTGGCTCGCCGCCCCAGTCTGGGCGGCGGCGGTGCACGAGTCCATCCTCGCCAATGGGATGAAAGTCCTCTTGGTCGAGGAGCCGAAGGCGCCGGTCGCCACCGTCCAGATCTGGTACAAGGTCGGCTCCCGGAACGAGGTGCTGGGGCGCGCCGGGCTCTCCCACATGCTCGAGCACATGATGTTCAAGGGCACGGCCCGGTATCCCAAAGGCGTCTTCTCGCGCACGATCCGCAAGAACGGCGGGAACGACAATGCGTTCACGAGCCAGGACTTCACCGCCTACTTCGAAAACCTGGCCGCCGACCGGGTCCAGCTCGCCCTGGAGCTGGAGGCGGACCGGCTGGGGGGGCTGCTCCTCGACGACAAGGAGTTCCAGCTCGAGCGGGAGGTGGTCAAGGAGGAGCGCCGGCTCCGCTCGGAGGACGATCCCCAAGCCTTCCTGGTCGAAACGCTCTTCGCCCAGGCCTTCATGATGCATCCCTACCACTGGCCGATCATCGGCTGGTTCCCCGATTTGAACGCGATGACCCGGGAGGACCTCAAGCGCCACTACGACACCTACTACGTCCCGAACAACGCGACCCTGGTCATCGTCGGCGACATCAAGGCGGAGACGCTGCTGCCGACGATCAAGCGGCTCTTCGAGCCGATCCCCCCGAAGCCGGTCCCGCCACCTCCGTCGGTGGAGGAGCCGGAGCAGCGGGGCGAGCGCCGGGTGATCGTCAAGCGGGAGGCGCAGGTGCCCTTCCTCATGGCCGGCTATCGCGTGCCGAACTTCCGAAGCGAGGACTCCTACCCGCTCACGGTGCTGGAGACCATCCTAGCCGGCGGCAAGAGTTCCCGGCTGTACCAGAGCCTGGTCTACGAGCAGAAGCTCGCGCTCGCCGTCGGCGCCGAATACAGCCGGCTGCAGGCCGACCCCGAGCTGTTCTACTGCTACGTCGTGCTCAAACCCGACCAGAAGCCGGAGGAGGCCGAGCGCGCGCTCTACCGCGAGATCGAGCGGCTCCAGGAGGCCCCCCCGACCGAACAGGAGCTGCAGCGCGCCAAGAACCAGGTGGAAGCCACCTACATCTTCGGGCAGGACTCCAACTTCCGGCAGGCCATGTTGCTCGGGCAGGCGGAAACCGTCGGGGCGGGCTGGCGCGACATCCAGCAGTTCGTCGAGCGCCTCCGGGGTGTGACGGCTGCGGATGTCCAGCGGGTCGCCCGCCAGTACTTCGTCGCCGACCGGCGCACGGTCGGCATCCTGATCCCGACGCCCTTGGCCCGGGAGACCGGTGCGGGCGCCACGGCAAGGGTCGAGCGGTGAGGCGGACTCCGCACAGGCCGGTTCTCGCGCTGGGCACCCTGGTCGCCCTGCTCGGCCTGCCGGTCGGCCTGGGATGGGCCCCGGCGGCGGAGCTGAAGCCGGTCCGTTTCACGACTCCCAACGGGCTGACGGTGCTGGTCTTAGAGCAACACTCGCTCCCGATCGTCCAGCTCCAGGCCCTGGTCAAGGCAGGCTCGGCGCACGATCCGGAGGGCAAGGCCGGCCTCGCGAACCTCGTCGCCGCCCTGCTCGACGAGGGAACGGCTACCCGCTCGGCCAAGCAGATCGCCGAACAGATCGAGTTCGTCGGCGGCACGCTGGCGGCCAAGGCTGGCGAGGACTTCACCACGGCCTCGGCGCGGGTGCTGCACAAGGATGTGGAGCTGGGCTTCGAGCTGCTCGCAGACATCCTCCTGCACCCGACCTTTCCCGCGGCCGAGCTGGAGCGGGTCCGCAGCCAGATCCTGGGCGAGATCCTGAGCGAGCAGGACGACCCCGGGGCCGTCGCCTCCAAGGCTTTCAACCAACTTGTCTTCGACGGCCATCCTTACCGCTGGCCCACGAACGGGACCGAGCAGACCGTCCCCACACTGACCCGCGCGGACGTGCAGGCCTTCTACGCCCGCGAGTACTTGCCCAACCAGACCATCCTGACGATCGTCGGGGACCTCACGGTCGAGCGGGCCCGCGCCTTGGTGGACAAGTACTTCGGCGAGTGGAAGCGGGGGGAGCCGCCGGCCCGCGCCGCCGTGCAGCCCGCGCCGCTCGACAAGCCGATCATCAAGCTGATCCCCAAGGACCTCACGCAGGCGACGATCGTCGTCGGGCACCTCGGCATCAGCCGGACCAACCCGGACTACTATCCGATCGTCGTCATGAACTACATCCTGGGCGGCGGGGGGTTCTCCTCCCGGCTCATGGACTCGATCCGCGACAACCAGGGGCTCACCTACGGCGTCGGTAGCCACTTCGACGCCAACCTCATGCCGGGCGCGTTCCTGGTCAGCCTCCAGACCCGGAACGAGATGGCCAACCAAGCAATCGCCGGGGTGCTCGCCGAGATCAAGGGGATGCAGGAGCGGCCCGTCACCGACGAGGAGCTGGCGGACGCCAAGGCGTATCTGGTGGGCAGCTTCCCGCTGCGGCTGGACACGACAGCGAAGCTAGCCGATGTCCTGAGCCAGGTGGAATTCTACGGCTTGGGCCTGAACTACTTCACCGACTACCCCCAGTGGATCGAGCGCGTGACCAAGGAGGACGTCATGCGGGTCGCCCGGCAGTACCTGCACCCAGACCGCTACGCGCTCGTCCTGGTCGGCAACCTCGAGAAGGCCAAGGTCAAGCAATAGGAACGCATGCCGGGCGACGCGGGACCCGCGAGGCGTGTCGCCCTCCTCGTTGTCGCTCATCACGGGTGGCGCCTCGCTGATCGCGTGCGTATGACGATGCCGCTCGACAAGCTGGAACGAATGCGACGCCTCATGAAGGACCTCGACTCGGTCATCGTCGCCTATTCCGGCGGCGTCGACAGCTCGCTCGTCCTCAAGGTCGCCCACGACCAGCTCGGTGACCGGGCGGTCGGCGTGACGGCAGTCTCTCCGACGTTCCCCGCGCTTGAGCTGGAGACCGCCCGCCGCGTCGCGGCCGAGGTGGGTGCCCGCCACGTCGTGATCGAGACCGACCAGTTGGCCATCCCGGACTTCGTCCGGAACGAGGCGGACCGTTGCTTCCACTGCAAGAGCGATCTGTACGAGGCGCTGGGGAAGCTCCGCGACGACTGGCGGATACACGCGATCGTGGATGGCACCAACCTGGACGACCTCGGCGACGACCGGCCTGGCCTCCAGGCAGCCCGGCAACTCGGCGTCCGCAGTCCCCTCGTGGAAGCGGAGCTGTCCAAGGAGGATGTCCGGAGCCTGGCCCGGGAGCTGGGCCTCTCCAACTGGGACAAGCCGGCGGCCGCCTGCCTCTCCTCCCGCATCCCGCGCGGGACTCCCATCACGCGCGAGCGGCTGAGCCGGGTCGAGCAGGCCGAGGCGGGCCTGGCGCAGGAGGGATTCCGGCAGGTCCGCGTGCGGGATCACGGCGACCTCGCCCGGATCGAGCTGGCGAGCGGGGAGGTGGGGCGGATGCTGGAGGAGCCTCGACGCGCGCGCATCGCCGCGCGCCTCAAGGCCCTGGGGTTCCGCTTCGTAACGCTCGATCTGGAGGGCTACAAGAGGGGCGGGGGGTGACCTACCGCTTAGAACTGTCGGCCACCGCCTCCAGGGCTTCGTCCGCCAGGCGGCGCGCGTCGGCCTCCGAGAGGCTCCGCTCGATCACCTTTTCGGCGACCAGCAGCGCGAGGTTCGCCGTCTCCCGCCGGAGGTCCTGCACCGCCTTGCGCCGCTGGTGCTCGATCTCGCGCATGGCCTCCGCCTTGATCCGCTCGGCGTCGGCCAGCAGCCGCTGCTCGTTTTCCTCCTGCACGCGCTGGGCGCGCTCCTTGGCCTGGGCCAGAAGCGCCTCGGCCTCGCGTGACGCCGCGTTCAGCTTCGCCTCGTACTCCCGGAGCTTGCGCTCCGCCTCCGCGCGGTGCCGCTCGGCTTGCTCCAGACTCTCGCGGATCTTCCGCTCCCGGGTCTCCAGGGCTTCGAGAATGGGCGGGAAGGCGAACTTGTACAGCACCCAGAGGAGGACGCCGAACGAGACGGCCTCCCAGAAGATCAGCGACGAGAAGAACTCGGTCTCGAATTGCGGCATGGTTCAGACTCCCCCAGGCCCACGATCGCCCATCACCGCGCGCGCTCGCTAATGCGCATGGGCGTCGCCGTGCCCGTGCAAGGTGATCGCATCGCCGAGGTACACGCACGACAGAATCGTGAAGATATAGGCCTGGATGAACGCGATGCCGACCTCCAGCGCGTTCATGGCGATCGTGAACGCGAAGGGCAGCCAGCCGAGCAGCAGGCCGCCCGCGAGCGCCAGCCCGAACAGCACGCCCAGGATCGTGTGCCCGGCCGTCATATTCGCAAACAGCCGCACGGCCAGCGAGATCGGCCGCGCGAGCTGGCTGATTAGCTCGATCGGCACCATGAGCGGGAGCAGCCACCCGGGTGTGCCCGGCGGCACCAGGATGCCGAGGAACTTCACGCCGTGCAGGATGAACCCCAGCAGGAGGCTGAGCGTGTACACCGCGAGCGCGAAGGCCGCCGTGACGACGATCTGGCTGGTCACCGTATAGGTGCCGGGCACGAGCCCGAGCAGGTTGCAGAACAGGATGAAGACGAAGAGCGTCGCGACGAGCGGGAAGAGCCGCATCCCCTCCTGGCCCATCGTGTCCGTGATCATCCCGCGGATGAACTCCACGAACAGCTCGGCCAGGCTCTGAAGCTTCGTCGGCACGAGCCGGCGCGAGCCGGCCGCGCTCAGGAAAAGCCCGGCGGTCAGCGCCACCACCACCCACATCATAATTACGGCCTTGTTGATGGACACGTCGAGGCCGAAGAGCGAGAGGTGCACGAGCTGGTGCAGCTCGAAGGGGTGGAGCGGATTATCCACGGATCGTTCTCTCCGTCGGGCTTATGACTGAGACCAGCGCTGGGCGGCGCGGTACACGTTCCGAATCCCCGCGATCGTGCCGAGGACCAACCCCACGACCAGGCCCCAGGACCCCGAAGCGAACAGGTAGGTGTCGAGCAGCCAGCCCAGGCCTCCCCCGACGATCAGGGCGGCGAGCAATTCGGTGCCGAGCCGAACGGCCTGCCCCAAGCCCGCGTAAAACGGATCCGTCGAGGGCGGCATTGCTCTGAGGTGGCGCCGCGCGGGCCGTCGCCCTGCGGCCGATCAAGAATCCGCATTCAAGCAAACTCGAGGGGAAAAAGTCAAGCCGATGACTGCCCGGACGAGCCCGCCGGCGCCGCGGGTCAGGCCCCCGACAGCGATCCCGGATCGTCGCGCCCGAACAGGTCAGGTCGCCGCTCCGTGAGCCGCGCGTACCGCTCGGGATAGAGCCGCTTCGCGCAGTCCGGACAGAGGCCGTGACTGAATTCGGCCTCCGAATGCGGGCGCAAGCAGGATTCGAAAGCGCCCCGATGGTCGTTAGGAGCGCGCAGCCCACGGCCACCCACAAAACCACCCGCCGGCTCGCGGTCCCATGCGCGACGATCGCGGTGGCCCTCTAGCGGGCGCAGACAGCCATGGGCCACCCCGGCCTCGGAACCCCTCCGTGGGGACGCCGCGCCGAGCGACAAGGCGAGCGACCTCCCACTCGGCCAGGCGTTTGTGTTACAAGTCTCTTCATGATCCGCCCCTCGCGTGCCCGGTTTCTCATGGAGGCGCAGCCCGAGCCGCTGGCGGCGACGCTGCCGCTCCCGGACATGGACGCCTTCGCGCTGGCCCGCCGGCTCGCCCGGCCGGATCGTCCCTTCTTCCTCCTGGAGAGCGGGAACGGCGGCCCCACGACCGCCCGCTACTCCATTCTGGGCGGCGACTCATACCTCCTGTTCAGCGGCAAGGGCGACACCTACGAGCTTCGCTCGGACGAGGGGACGGTCCGGGTGCAGGGCGACCCCTTCGCCGCGCTCGCCGCGCGCCTGCGCGCGTCACGGATGCCTCGGCCGGAGGGGCTCCCGCCCTTCTTCGGCGGAGCCATCGGCTTTTTCAGCTACGACCTCGTGCGCCGCTTCGAGCGGCTGCCGGCGCTGGCCGCCGACGACCTTGGGCTGCCCGACCTCGCTTTCGCGTTCGTGGACCTGGTCGCCGTGGCGGACCATCTGACCGGCGCGCTGCACCTGATCTTCGCTCCCCCGCTCGAGCGCCTGCTCGGCGAGTCCCGGGACAAGCTCTACCGCGAGGGGTGCGACCGGCTCGCCGCGCTCGAAGCCCGGCTGTCGGCACCCGCGGCCCCGCCCGGCCCCCTGCCAACTGGGCCACTCGCGATCCACGCGGATCAGCCCAGGACCGCCTACCTGGAGGGGGTCGAGCAGGTGAAGGAGTTCATCCGGGCCGGCGACATCTACCAGGCCAATCTCTCGCAACGGTTCACGATGGCAGTCCCCCAGGACCTCGGGCGCCGGGAGCTGGCCACGGCCCTGTACGGGCGGCTGCGGCGGGTGAACCCCTCGCCCTTCGCCGCGCTCCTGATGCTGAACGAGGTCTGTCTCGTCAGCTCTTCGCCCGAGGGGCTCGTCCGCCTCCAGGGGCGCCGCGCGGACACCCGCCCGATCGCCGGCACCCGCCCCCGCGGCCGGTCGCTGCCCGAAGACCGGCGGCTGGCCGAGGAACTGCTGACCAACCACAAGGAGCGGGCCGAGCACCTCATGCTTGTGGACTTGGAGCGCAACGACCTCGGGCGCGTCTGCCACTACGGGACGGTGCGGGTGGACGAGCTGATGGTCCTCGAGCGCTACTCCCACGTCAGCCACATCGTCTCCAACGTGACCGGCGAGTTGCGGGAGGGGCTGGACGGCTTCGACCTGATCCGGGCGATGTTCCCCGGCGGCACGATCACGGGCGTACCGAAGATCCGATGCATGGAGATCCTGGAGGCCCTGGAGCCGGTCCGCCGCGGCCCCTACACCGGCTCGCTCGGCTATCTGAGCTGGAGCGGGGACCTGGACTTCAACATCCTCATCCGGACGCTGGTCCTCACGGGGAGCCGCGGCTACCTCCAGGTCGGCGCCGGGATCGTGGCCGACTCCGACCCGCTCGGGGAATATGAGGAGACGCTGTACAAGGCCCAGGCGCTGCTGGACGCGCTCCGCAAGAGCTAAGGGTAACGGTTCCTGGTTGATGAGGAGAGGGGGTTGTCAGCGCCTTGGCCGCCTCGGCCATGAACCAGTAGCCCGCAACCATCGCGTTTAGGCATGTGGATCTTCCTCAACGACCGGTTCGTTCCACGCGAGCAGGCGCGGGTCTCCGTCTTCGACCACGGGTTCCTCTACGGGGACGGGGTGTACGAGACGCTCCGCGCCTACGACGGCCGGATCTTCATGCTGCCGAAGCACCTGGCGCGCCTGGCGCGGTCAGCCCGCGCGATCGGCCTGGAGCTGCCGATCCCGGAGAAGGACTGGGGGCCGCTGCTCGGCGAGGCGCTGAGGCGCAACGGGCTTGCGGACGCATACCTGCGGATCACGGTCTCCCGGGGCGAAGGCGAGATCGGGCTGGACCCGGCGCTCTGCCCGCGCCCCACTGTGGTGATCATCGCCAAGCCGCTGCCCGTGTACCCGCCGGCGTGGTTCGAGCAGGGGGTCCGGCTCGCGCTCGTGCCGGTGCGCCGCAACCTCGCGGCGGCGCTCCCGCCGCAGATCAAGTCGCTCAATTGCCTGAACAACATCCTGGCCAAGCGGGAGGCGGTGCGCGCGGGAGCCTTCGATGGGCTCATGCTGAACGCCGACGGGCACCTGACCGAATGCACGACCAGCAACCTCTTTTTCATCCGGGCGGATCGGCTCTGTACGCCAGCCCTGGACTGCGGGATCCTCGACGGGATCACCCGCGAGGTCGTCCTCCTGCTGGCGCGAGAGGCGGGTCTGCCGGTCGAGGAGGGCTGCTACCGGCCCGAGGACCTCCGGCAGGCCGAGGAGTGCTTCCTCACGAACACGACGATGGAACTCATGCCGGTGGCCGAGGTGGATGGCAAGCCGGTCGGCGCCGGCCGGCCCGGCTCGCTGACGCTCCGCCTCCGGAGTCTCTTTCGCGCGGGCGTCCCGCGCTTCCTCTTCGATCCGCGCGGGTGATCGCGCGCGAAACCCCCGAAAGCTTTGACAGGCTCGCCCCCCGGTGCTAGCCTCCGTCTCCATGCACGCCTCGCCGCACTTCGCGCCTCGCTCCCAGGCCGGACGCGTCGCCCGGCTGGCCTTGCTCGCGTTGCTCGCGTCGAGTCCGGCCGCGGCCGAGATCTACTACCTCGTCCAACCGGACGGCAGCGTCTCGTTTACGGATGCGCCGACCGATCCCCGCTACCGGATGTGGGGCGAGCCCGACCGACCCGGCTCGCTCCGGCCCCGGCTGCACGGGCCGGGCCTCGATCGCGCGATCGTGCGTCACGCGAGGGCACATCGGCTCGATCCAGACCTGGTGCGGGCGGTGATCAAGGCCGAGTCGGACTTCGACCCGACGGCGGTCTCGAAGGCCGGCGCCCTCGGCTTGATGCAGCTCATGCCGGAGACGGCCAGGCGGCTGGCGGTGAGCGATGCCTTCGATCCGGAGGAAAACATCGGCGGCGGCGTCCGCCACCTGCGGGCCCTGCTGGACCGGTTCGGGGGAGACCTTGCGCTGGCGCTGGCCGCCTACCACGCGGGCGCGCGGCGCGCGGAGGAAGGGTGGCCGTGCCGCCGCTCGACGAGACCCGCCGCTACGTCGAGAAGGTCCTGCGCTTCTACCGGACCTTCTCGCGGACCTCCTCGACCGCCGCGCGCGGCGACCGGGAGCCCGCAGTCAGCGTCTCGCTGCCGCCGCGCCGCGACTGACCCGGCGCAGCCGTGCCGGCTCCGCCGCTCGCTCCCCCCGCACCAGCCGGCTGTGCACCAGGTAGGCTCGCCCCTTCGCGTCGGGGAAGTCAGCCCGGTAATGGGCGCCGACGCTGTTCTCCCGCCAGAGCGCCGCCTCAGCGATGCAGCGCGCCACCTGGACCATGTTCCGCACCTCGAGGTCGCGGCGCGTCGCGAAGGGCCCGGCCACAAGCCGCTCCCACCGCGAGAGCTGCGCGAGCGCCGCGGCGAGCGAATCGCCCGTCCGAACTAGCCCTACCTTGCCCCACATGAGGCGGCGGAGCGAGCTGCGGAGCTTGTCCGCATCCTCCAACGTCCCCGGTGGCCGGCTGTCCAGCTCCTCCAGCGACGGACAAGCCAGCCGCGCGCGCGCCGGCCCGGCCGGGACGGCCGTCGCGGCGCGCGCCGCCCGGGCCCCGAACACCAAGCCCTCCAGGAGCGAGTTGCTGGCGAGCCGGTTCGCGCCGTGCACCCCGCTGCAGGCGACCTCGCCGGCCGCGAACAGCCCCGGCAGGCTCGTCGCCCCGTCGAGGTCGGTCCGGACGCCCCCCATCATGTAGTGGGCGCTGGGCGAGACCGGGATCCACTCCTCCGTGATGTCAATGTCGTAGCGCAGGCAGGTCGCGTAGATCGTCGGGAACCGCCGGCGGATGAAGCTTGCGCTCAAATGGGTCACGTCGAGGTACACGTGGCGGGCCCGCGTCGCGGCCATCTCCGACCAGATCGCTCGCGCCACGATGTCGCGCGGCGCCAGCTCCCCGGCCGGGTGGTAGCGGTGCATGAACAACTCGC
>CAZTUO010000019.1:0-21531 GCA_964616355.1 uncultured Nitrospira sp. | reverse complement strand
AGAACGGGGATTTCTTACCGTCGACAATACGCCCGATCACTGCGTGACGTTGAAATTACGCCATCCACGCGCCTCCTTCTTCCAAGAGAGGTAGTCACATCTCATGGAATCTGTCAGCGGGAAAGACCTACCAGGCACTCTACAGAGAGAAAGTCTTGCAAGCCACGAAGGCAGCTCACAACCTGAGATGGAATGCCTGACCGCGTCACCTAGCACGGAAAAGGACGTACGTCAACCTATCAAAAGCGATGTGCGTGCACCCGCCAAAAGCATGGCTGACTTGATGCGGGTACATGAGGCATAACGTTAAAAAACGGCGGGCCCTAGGGCGGTCTGGCATTCCTTGAGATCAGGATTGTCACCCGACATTCTAACGGACCGAGTGAGCGGAACCCTGTCGCGTCTGTCCAGGACAGAGTGATGGCTGGAGGTGATCGATCATGGGCGTACCTGACACAAGCGCGCGTCGATCTGTGGGCGACCACAAACCGAGTATGTCCTCCATCGGTCTCCCCAAGGGCGGTGGGGCGATCCGTGGAATGGGCGAGAAGTTCGCCGCCAATCCCGTCACCGGCACCGGCTCGATGACGGTACCGATTGCCACTAGCCCGGGTCGCTCGGGCTTTGGCCCGCAGCTTGCGCTCTCATATGACTCCGGCTCGGGCAATGGCCCTTTCGGTCTGGGCTGGTCGCTGAACCTGCCGCAGATCTCCCGCAAGACGGACAAGGGCTTGCCGAAGTATCAGGATGCCGAGGAATCGGACGTCTATATCCTTTCCGGGGCCGAAGACCTGGTGCCGGTTCTCCGGCCCGACGGCACACGGTTCAGGGACGACACGAGCGCCCCAGGCTATGTGATTCACCGCTACCGCCCCCGCATCGAGGGGCTCTTTGCGCGCATCGAGCGCTGGACGAACGTGGCTACCGGAGAAATCCACTGGCGCTCGATCACACGCGACAACGTAACTACACTGTACGGAAAAGACGGCAACTCCCGCATCTTCGATCCTGCCGATCCGACGCGGATTTTCTCCTGGCTCATCTGCGCAAGCTATGACGACAAGGGCAACGCCATCGTCTATGAATACGCCGCGGAGAACGACGATAACGTGGATCGCACCCAGGCTCACGAGCGCAATCGTACAACCCAGAGCCGCTCCGCCCAGCGTTACCTCAAACGCATCCGCTACGGCAACCGCACGCCCAATCGCCATCTTTCGACCTGGCAGGCCATCGATCCCGCAGAACTTCCAGACGAAGACTGGATGTTCGAGGTGGTCTTCGACTACGACGAGGGCCACTACGAGGAGATCCCTCTCGACCCAGACCGGCCAGAATCCGAGCAACATCGGTTTGTCCGAGCTTCAGCTTCATCAGGACGGCCTTGGGCGGTCCGCCCCGACCCCTTCTCCTCCTACCGCGCCGGCTTCGAGGTGCGCACCTATCGCCGCTGCCGCCGCATCCTCATGTTTCATCACATCCCGGACCTGCCCACGGACGAGAAAGGGTATGACGGTCTGGTGCGCTCCATCGAGTTCGATTACGCCGACCTCGACTACGAACAGCCTATTACTGTCGAAGAGGAACTCGCCCATCAGGGCAGCACCCGTTTTGCCTCGTTCATTCGCCGAATCACGCAGTCGGGCTACATCCGCCAACCGGACGGCACGTATCTCAAGAAGTCGCTGCCGCCGCTCGAGTTCGAGTACAGCAAGGCGATCATCCAGGACCAGGTACGCGAGCTCGACGCCGAGGACCTCGAGAACCTGCCCGCCGGTCTCGACGGTACGACCTACCAGTGGACCGATCTGCACGGCGAAGGCATCCCCGGGATTCTCACCGAGCAGGCCGGCGCCTGGTTTTACAAGCGCAACTTAAGCCCGATCAACGGAACCACGGAGGGCGGCTCAGCCCGTCCCGCTGCGAAGCTTGCGCCCCTTGAGACGGTCGCGGTCAAACCCAACCTCGCCCTGGCCGGGGGGCGGGCGCAGTTCATGGACCTGGCCGGCGACGGCCAACACGACCTGGTGGTGCTGGAGGGTCCCACGCCTGGTCTTTACGAACACGACGAGGCGGAGGGCTGGCAGCCTTTCCGCCCGTTCACCTCGCGTCTTGACCGCGACCTGCGCGATCCCAACCTGCGCTTCGTGGACCTGGATGGCGACGGTCATGCCGACGTGCTGATCACCGAAGACGACGCCTTCGTCTGGCACCCGTCGCTCGCCGAAGCCGGCTTCGGCCCGGCCCTTCGAGTCGCCCAGGCGCTCGATGAAGAGAAAGGCCCGCGCCTGGTCTTTGCCGACGGGACACAATCTATCTACCTCGCCGACATGTCTGGCGATGGGCTCACGGATCTGGTCCGCATCCGCAATGGCGAAGTCTGCTACTGGCCGAATCTCGGCTACGGCCGCTTCGGTGCCAAGGTCACCATGGACAACGCGCCTTGGTTCGATGCGCCCGATCAGTTCGACCAGCGCCGCATCCGCCTGGCCGACATCGACGGCTCGGGCACCACCGACATCATTTACTTGGCCCGCGACGGCGCACGGATCTACTTCAACCAGTCGGGGAACCGCTTGAGCGAGGCGCGGCGTCTGGTCCAGTTTCCGCCCGTTGACAATGTCGCCTCCGTGATGACGGCCGACCTCTTGGGCAACGGCACCGCCTGCCTGGTGTGGTCGTCCCCACTGCCCGCCGACCGACGCAAGCCCCTCCGCTACATAGACCTGATGGGCGGGACCAAGCCACACCTTTTAATCCGCTCGGTCAACAACCTCGGCGCTGAAACCCGCATTCACTACGCGCCGTCCACCAAGTTCTACCTTCTGGACAAACAGGCCGGCAAGCCCTGGATTACGCGCCTGCCGTTCCCCGTGCACGTGGTCGAGCGGGTCGAGACCGACGACCGCATCAGCCGCAACCGCTTCGTCACCCGTTATGCCTATCACCACGGCTACTTCGACGGCGAGGAGCGCGAGTTCCGCGGATTCGGCATGGTCGAGCAGTGGGACACGGAAGAATTTGCTTCCCTCGCCCCCGGCGGCGGAGAGGGTGAGGAAGTGACCAACTGGGACATGGCCTCTCACGTGCCGCCCGTGCTCACGAAGACGTGGTTCCACACCGGCATCTATTTGGGACGCGGCCATGTTTCTGATTTCTTCGCCGGCCTGCTCGATGCCAATGACAAGGGCGAGTATTACCGCGAACCCGGCTTGACCGACGACGAGGCGCGTGCACTCTTGCTCGAGGACACCGTGCTGCCTGAGGGCCTGACCCCCGAGGAAGAACGCGAAGCCTGTCGCGCCCTCAAGGGTTCCATGTTGCGCCAGGAGGTCTATGCCCTCGACGGCACGGACAAAGAGAAGCACCCTTACACCGTCACCGAGCAGCACCTCACCATCCGTGTCCTGCAGCGCCGTGGGCCGAACCGTCATGCCGTCTTCTTCACTCACGCCCGTGAGTCGCTCAGCTACCACTACGAGCGCAACCCTGCCGACCCTCGCATCGGCCATGCGCTGACGCTGGAGGTGGACGACTTCGGCAACGTCCTCAAGTCTGCCGCCATCGGCTACGGGCGACGCGAGCAGATTCGCGTTGTTGATAACCACGGAAGGGTCACGGAAACGCCGAATCCCGGGTTGAACGCACTTGAGCCGCGTGACCGGGCCAAGCAGACACAGACCCTCATCACCTACACCGAGAACCGTGTCACCAACGCGGTCGAGACGGCCAACGATTACCGCACGCCGCTGCCGTGCGAGTCGCGCACCTACGAACTGACCGGTTTGACGCTTCCGCCGGGGCGCAGCCGTTTCACGTTCGATGAAGTTCTGGAGGCGGGAGCGACGGCAAGCGCGCTCGACTACGAGAAGGACCCCACTTCAGGACGGCTGGAGAAGCGCCTGATCGAGCATGTGCGCACCTACTACCGCCGCAACGACCTCACCGGGCCGCTGCCGCTGGGCGAATTGCAGTCGTTGGCGTTGCCCTTCGAGAGCTACAAGCTCGCCTTCACCCCTAGGCTGGTCGCGAAGGTCTACGGCGGCCGGGTCAGCGACGCCATGCTCGCGGACGAAGGCCGCTACGTCCATACCGAAGGCGACGCCAACTGGTGGATCCCCTCCGGACGGATCTTCTACTCCCCCGATCCGAACGATACTCCAGCCCAGGAACTGGCCTACGCCCGGCAGCACTTCTTCCTGCCGCACCGCTACCGCGATCCCTTCCACACCGACACGGTCAGCACCGAGAGCTTCGTTGCCTACGATGTCTACGACCTGCTGATCGAGGAGACCCGCGACGCCTTAGGCAACCGCGTCACCGTGGGCGAGCGCGACGCGAGCGGCGCGATCACCCGCCGCGCCCAGGACTACCGGGTGCTGCAACCGGCGCTGGTCATGGACCCCAACCGCAATCGCTCCGCCGTGGTTTTTGATGCCCTCGGCATGGTCGTCGGCACCGCGGTCATGGGCAAGCCCGAAGAAAACCTGGGCGACTCGTTGACCGGATTCCGCGCCGACCTAACCCAAGCCGAGACCGACCGGTTCCTCGCCGATCCCAAGGGACCGATTGCGGCCACGCTGCTCGGCACCGCCACCACCCGCATCGTCTATGACCTGACCGCCTACTGGCGCGAGTCCGATCCCGACAAGAAGTCACCCGTCTTCGCCGCCACGCTCGCCCGCGAGACCCATGGGAGCGATCTCCAGCCCGGACAGCAGACCAAGATTCAGGTGAGCCTCTCCTACTCCGACGGCTTTGGGCGCGAAATCCAGAAGAAGATTCAGGCCGAACCGGGCCCGGTGCCCCGGCGCGACGCCCAGGGCAAGATCATCGTCGGTACGGACGACCAGCCAGTCCTGACGCCGCACGACGTGAGCCCCCGCTGGGTGGGAAGCGGCTGGACGGTGTTCAACAACAAGGGCAAGCCCGTCCGCCAGTACGAGCCGTTCTTCACCGACACCCACCGCTTCGAGTTCGACGTCAAGATCGGCATGAGCCCGGTGCTCTTCTATGACCCGATCGAACGCGTGGTGGCTACCTTACACCCCAACCGCACCTGGGAGAAGGTGGTTTTCGATCCTTGGCGGCAGGAGACCTGGGACGTCAACGACACGCTCTTGCTCGACCCCAAGAGCGATCCCGACGTAGGGAGCTTCTTCCGGCGCCTGCCGGATGGCGAGTATCTTCCCACCTGGCACGCCCTGCGCACCGACCCGGCCCACGCGGCAGCCTTCGCGGCGCGCTATCCCGACCCGACCGCCCGCACCAACGAGACACAAGCCGCCAGAAAGACCGAGGTCCACGCGGCGACCCCGACGGTCGCCTATGCCGATTCGCTCGGCCGCACCTTCCTCACCGTTGCCCACAACAAGGCCCAATACAGCGATGCGGCCGCGCCTGTGGAGGAATTCTACGCAACGCGGGTCGTTCTCGACATCGAAGGCAACCAGCGCGAGGTCATCGACGCCAAGGACCGCGTCGTCATGCGCTACGACTACGACATGCTCGGCAACCGCATCCACCAGGCCAGCATGGAGGCGGGCGAAAGCTGGATCCTCAACGACGTGGCCGGCAATCCCCTCTATGCCTGGGACAGCCGCGGCCACCGCTTCCGCACCGCCTACGATCCGCTGCGGCGGCCGACGGATTCCTTCCTGCGCGAAGGCGGGGGGGCGGAACTGCTCGTCGGGCAAACCATCTACGGCGAAAGCCGCCCGAAGCCCGAAGCGAACAACCTGCGCGGCAAGGTCGTGGAACTGCGCGACCAGGCCGGCGTCGTCACCAGCGTCGCTTACGACTTCAAGGGCAACTTACTCGAAAGCCGAAGGCAATTGGCGCGAGAGTATAAGGCCACGCTTGACTGGTCCGGCGCCGTGCCGCTCGAATCGGAGACTTACACCAGCCGCACCCGCTACGACGCCCTCAACCGGCCGATCCAGTTGATCGCGCCGCACAGCGACCAGCCGGGCGCGACGGTCAACGTCATCCAGCCGAGCTACAACGAGGCCAACCTGCTGGAGAAGGTAGACGCCTGGCTCAACGAGAACGCCGAGCCTGCCGGCTTGCTCGATCCCGCCACGGCGAACCTGCACGCGGTGACCGACATTGACTACAACACCAAGGGCCAGCGCACACTGATTGATTATGGAAACGGCGTCAGAACCACTTACACCTACGACCCGCTCACCTTCCGCCTGACCCGCCTGCTTACCGTCCGCAACGGCGGCGACCGGTTACAGGACCTGCACTACACCTACGACCCGGCGGGCAACATCACCCACATCCGCGACGGGGCGCAGCAGACCATCTACTTCAGGAATCAACGCGTTGAGCCGAGCAACGAGTACACCTACGACGCCGTCTACCGGCTGATCGAGGCCACCGGCCGCGAGCACTTGGGGCAGGTGGGCGGCGCGCCGATTCCGCACTCCTACAACGACGCGCCGCGGGTCGGGCTCCTGCATCCCGGCGACGGCAACGCGATGGGGCGCTATCTCGAGCGCTACGTCTACGACGCCGTCGGCAACTTCCTTTCGATGCAGCATCGCGGGACCGACCCGGCCCACCCAGGCTGGACGCGCACCTATGCCTACAACGAGACCAGCCTGCACGAACCGGGCAATGTGAGCAACCGGCTGACGAGCACCACGATTGGCGGGACGACCGAGACCTACAGCACCGCCGGCGATGGCTACGACGCCCACGGCAACATGCTGCGCATGCCGCATCTGCCACTCATGCGCTGGGATTTCGAGGATCAACTGCAAGCTACCTCGCAGCAGGCCGTCAACAACGGTGGCACGCCCGAAACCACCTACTACGTGTACGACGCCGCGGGACAACGCGTGCGCAAGGTTACCGGGCGGCAAGCTCCCGCTGGCCAGACGCCGACGCGTATGAAAGAGCGCATCTATCTCGGCGGCTTCGAGGTCTACCGTGAGTATGCGAACGACGGGCAGACGGTGACACTCTCGCGCGAGACGCTGCACCTTATGGACGACAAGCAACGCGTCGCCCTGGTCGAGACACGCACTCAAGGCAACGACCACGCGCCGCAGCAGCTCATCCGCTACCAGCTCGGTAACCACCTCGGCTCCGCCAGCCTGGAGTTGGACGACCAGGCGCAGATCATCTCCTACGAGGAATACACGCCGTACGGCAGTACGTCATATCAAGCCGTGCGAAGCGTGACTGAGACAGCGAAGCGGTATCGATATACGGGGAAGGAGCGGGATGAGGAGACAGGATTCAGCTACCACGGTGCCAGATATTACGCGCCATGGCTCGGACGGTGGACGACTTGTGATCCCATCGGAGTCGCTGACGGGACTAATTCTTTCTTATATGTCAAGTGCTCTCCAACGAAGCTCCGCGACGTTGCTGGTACCAACGGTGAGGACCCTCTGAAGAACGTGAGCATCGAAGGAAAGGTCGAATATTGGCAGTCCAAAGAGATGTGGTTGAATATTGCCGAACCGATGTCCGTGGGGGAGAAAGGCATTCCGGAATCCGTTGCGCGTGCACGCGCATTGGATGTCAACAATCGCGAGCTTCTTGGAATGATAACCAATCAGAAAACCCAAGGAAGTGGCGTGCCAATGAAACCGCTCCCACCTCCCCGGGCGCCAATATCGGTTACGGATAATCCAAGCGCGCTGATCAGCAGGCGATTCAGTGAGATCACTGAAATGCGTGCGATCTTCGATGAGGCTGTTGCGAGCATCAAGGACCCTAATAAGCTGAAACCGACAAATCTGAAGAAGAGAATTAACAGCAAGATCTGGGAAATCATCAAAACGAGTAAGTCGCCTGAAGCAGCCCGTGTTCGCGCGGCATTGGAAAGCATTGGTGCGGAATACGTGCCGCGCAAGGGTTATCGCCTAAGGCTTGCTCCTTCCACACGAAGCGCTCCATCGCCACAAGCAAGTTTTTCCGCAGCCAAGCCTGGCGGGAGGCTTCTTGGAGGCACGATGATGGTAGCTAATGGCGCCGCACTCGGCGGGGACATCCTCGTGCAGCTGCATGAAGGACGCTCGCTTGACGCCGCAAAGACATTGGCGGTCGGGGCCGGAGGAATGGTTGTTCTTGGCAAAGTACCAGCACTCGGCCCTTTGGCGGTGATGGCATCATCAATCCAAGCCTCCATGGATCCAAACATCGAGAGGCATGCGTTTGCTGCCGGGGACTGGGTTACAGAGAGAACCCACCCTGTGGTTGGCGCCGTGGCCGCAGCGGCTGTCGCGACAGTCGAGTCGGTATTCGAGGGAACGTTCGGGGCGACCGGCAGGGCGATCGGCGAGGGTGCAGCCGTCGTTTACATCAGACTAACCTCTGATGAGTACACGCTGAATCCTTTCAAGTCTCAAGTGTGGGCGGATATCAAATCCTGGTTCTGAGGGACTAGCAACAACAGAAGACTACGGCAACCCGGGTTGAGCCCGCGTAGGGTGGGAGTGAACGACATGAACCCCAACAAAAACGGCGCCACGATGACGACTGCGGTGGATGTGCGCGATCGCGGAGAGGATGGGGGGTGGGACGCGATTTGGGGTCGCAAAGCTCACCCCAATCTAAAAGGTGGAATGCATGCGTTATCGACGAGCAGATATGTCTGGAGGAACCGATTTCTTTACCGTCAATCTTGCCGAACGGAAACGAACATTGCCGGTGGACCAAGTGGTTGTGCTGCGCGAGGGGATGCGGGAGGTCAAGCGCAGGGACCCATTTCACATTGATGCGATGGGGATTTCCCCCGATCACCTGCACGTGCTGTGGTCGCAGCCAGAAGGCAATGCCAAATGCAATGCGCTGGATGCTGATCAAGGCGAGGTTTTTCCGACGCATTCCAGCGGGCGAATGGCGCAACCCAAGCTGCATCGCCAAAGGCGAACGGGTTTCTGACAACGGCGCTATCGGGAGCAGTGGATTACATCCATTACAACCTGGTCTAGCGCGGTTATCTGCGACGGGTAGCGGATTGGCCATATTTGACGTTTCGTCGCTATGTGCAATGTAGCATGCGCCGGTGTGCCTGAATCCGAGTTGGAGGCGAGCAAACGTGGCCGAAGATTCTTTTAGACGATGTGGAACCCGCGGAGGTGTGGGTGAACAACGTAACCGACATGATGCTTTTAATATCCGATTAGAAACATGAACCAAACGGGTGGCCAGGCCACCTGCGGAGGAGGATTGCGATGAACAAGATTATCTTTCCCCTGAAACGGCAGATGCGCGGCCCGCAAGTGGCCGACCTGCAGGACGCGCTGCAACTGTTGCTCGAACGCGGCCGGCTCTTCGCCGACGATGAAGGCGCGCGCCGGGAGCTGTTGCAGGCACTCCAGCGCGAGCGGACAGAACAAGTTTACGGCAGCACGACGGCCAAGCTTGTGGTCCGATTCCAAAAAGAGCGCCAGCTGCAACCCACCGGCGACGTGGACGAGCCGACGGCCAACGCGCAGAATGGAGTGCTGAAGGAATTGGGAGTGTTGGACCACGGGGAGGCAACGTTCACGGATGCCCGCTACAGCGTACTTTGCCGCGCGGTGGGCGCGCGCGGCAAGCCCATCGCCGGCCTGCGCATTGAACTGTTTCATCAGGCGCCAGACATGCCACCCGATCCGTTGGGCGAGCCGGCCGTCACCGACGCCGAGGGCCTGGCGGTGTTCCGCTTCAGACGTTCCGAGTTCACCAAGCGCCCTGGCGAGCAGGGGCCCGACCTTTTCTTCAGGGTGTTCCGCGATGACGTGCCCCTGACCTATACCCTGCCGGAGACCCGCAACGACAAGGGAGTGATCCGCAACTTCCAGCCGCAGCGCGAACCCATCGTGCTGCGCATCGAACGGCACGAGATGCTCCGCGGCGTGGTCATCACCGAATACGGTGTGCCCGCCGAAAACCTGACGCTGCGGCTGTATCGGCGTGAGTTCGGCGGCCAGACGACCCTGCTCGCCGAGGCGACGAGTCAGACCGGGGGACGCTACGCCTTGGTCTACGATCCAGGCACGGCTGAGCCGGTGTTGGAAGTGCACGCCGTCAAGGCCGACGGCCAGGACGTGACGCTCACCAAGCCGCTCTCTGGCTTGACGGCGGAGGAACGCGCCAACCTCAACCTCGTCGTTCCTGCCGATGCGCAACCACTCGAAGCGGAATATCGCCGGCTGGCCAAGGATCTCATGATCCACGTCGGTCAGCTGCACCGCCTGGCGGAGGCCAAAGAGACCGCTGAGCGGCAGGACATTACCGTGCTACACCGCGCCACCGGCTGGGACGCGCGGCTGATCACGCTGGCCGCGCTCACTGAAAGGCTCGCCGCCGACGAAGAAGTAAAGCTACCGTCGGAGGGACTCTACGGCCTGCTGCGCGCCGGATTGCCGTCCGACAAACTGCTGCTGGCGCAGGTAGAGCCGGAGGTCGTGGAGGAGGCGCTCCGGAAGGTGCGCGAGGCCGGTATCGTGGCGCTCGACGACGGTGCCATCGCGGCGTTCAAGGAGCAATTTGCCGCCTTCAGCAACCGGGTGCGCCTCAACCTGCCGGTGCCGGGCGCGGGTTCCACCTATGGCGAACTGCTGCGCGCATCAGGGCTGGACGAGCATACGCAGGCCAAGTTTGCCACGGTTTTCCTGCGCCATCGCGGCGACGGCGCCCAACTGTGGGAGGATGCCAAAAGAGCGGGCATTGACGACGCCCAGCTCGGACGGCTGCAACTGCAGGGCAAGCTCGCCTTTCTGGCCGGCAACAGCGCCAAGATGACCGAACACCTGCTGCAGAAGAACCTCGCCGAGCCCTCGGCGCTGGTCGGTCAGGATTTCCACCGCGCTGAAACTTGGAAGAACGAACTCTTTGAAACGGCCGGTATCCCTCCGGAGCGTCGGGCGAACCTGGGCGAGGCCGACCGCAAGCAACTGGCGGCGGTGATCCCGGCGGCCTATGCTGCCGACACGGTGGAAGCGCGGCTTGAACTCTACGCCGAGGACCTGGCGCGAAAGATCCGCATAAGCTACCCCACACAGACGCTGGCCCGGCTCATGGAAAGCGACGAAACCTTCAGGCCTCTGGCCGGGGAGACGGCCACCTCCACATTGCTCAAGAACGCCACGGCGCAAGGCTTTCGATTCGGCGAGACGCCGGTGTCGGCATTTCTCAGGTCCAAACCGGAGGTAATGGGCGAGCTGACGGAGGCCGAGTTTCAAGCCGCGGCCCGAGAACTGAAGACCGTGCAGCGCCTCTACCAGATCACGCCGAGTCACGAATCCATGCCGGTGTTGAAGGCGATGGGCATCACCTCCGCCTACGACGTGACGGCTTACTCAGAGGAACAGTTCGTGGCGCTGTACCAAGCCAAGCACGCCAATGTTTACGGAAAGCTGGCGCCCTTTGACATCGCGAAACTGATCCACCGGAAGGCGCGGCAGGTCAGCAGCGTGACCTACAACCTGTTCGCCGTCGCCAAGCAACTGGAAAGCAGCCCGGGCCTTCCTGCGCTCTCTCCCCCGCCTGCCCAGCGCGAAAGCGCCAAGAACGAACTCATCAAACACTACCCGACGCTGGAGTCGCTGTTCGGCTCCATGGACTTTTGCGAGTGTGAGCACTGCCGCTCGGTGTTGAGCCCGGCAGCCTACTTGGTGGATCTCCTGCAATTCGTGGACATCGAAGACCAGGTGTGGGCCAACTTCTTAGAGCAGTGGAAGGCCACCCACGGCGGTCAGGAGTACCCGCACAGGGGCAAGAACGGGAATCCGATGAAGCCCTACGACGTGCTCATCGAACGCCGGCCCGATTTGCCCCATATCGCTCTGACCTGCGAGGACACCCACACGGCGCTGCCGTACATCGACATCGTCAACGAGATCCTCGAGTACTACGTCGCCCACGGCAAGCTTGCAGAAGAGGCCGCCCGCAACACCGGCGAGGCCACCACCCCCGAACTACTCGCCGAGCCGCAAAACGTCATCAGCGAAGCCTACGACGCGCTGCTCCAGGCGCGCTATCCCCTCAACCTGCCCTTTGACCGCTGGCTCGAGACCGTGCGGGCGTTCTGCAACTACTTTGAGACGCCCCTGCACCGATTGCTCGAGGTCTTTCGTCCGACCGATGCGCTGTTCGATGCCAGCAAGCCCTATGGCCGCGCCGTGGTCTTCATGGAGTCCATCGGGCTTGCGCCGTCGGAGGTGGCGATCTTCCTCGAGGCCGACCCCCTGGCAAACGACAAGTGGCATGCACTTTATGGCTTCCCTTCAGTGCGGGCGGCGATCCAAAACCTGATCAACGTAGGCGACGCCACACTGAGTATCCCTAATGCCGACGCTGAGAAACTCAGCACCGGGCTTCTCTGCACGTTTTTCGATACCAGCGCCAACGCGCTCAGCAACGAGACCAAGGCCATCGCCGCGATCGGCGCACCGGACTCCGGCGGGCCGGGCCGGACGACCATCACATTGTCGGGGGTGTGGACCGTCGCGCCGGATCCAGGCGATCTCTTGGTATGCGACGTGCCGGCAATGCTGCGTTCAGCCAAAGCCCTCTCGCGCCGTCTCGGGGTGAGTTACAAAGAAATCACCGAAATCGTCCAGACCGGCTTCGTCAACCCGGAATTGCAGAAACTGGCGCTACTCGACAAGCTGGGCGTAAGCATCGCTGACGCGCGCTTTTACCAGACGTACGAGACGTTCTACGACCAGAACAAGGATCTCATCGGCAAGGATCGCAGCGACTTGTCACCTGGCGATCAGGCGCGTTTCGATGCGCTGGCCGAGAAGGTGCCCAATACGGGCCTCAGCGGATGGGAGGTGCTCAAGGAAATCGCTGCCTTCGAGAAGCGGCTGCAAGACCTGGCCGATGACTTCCACACACCGTTGAACGAACTGCAAACTGCCATTGCCAACATCCCGTTCGACGAGGTGCTCGTGCTGGCCGATCCCGATGCGAGCTGCAACTTCGACCGGACCACGCTGCAATATGCCGACGGCACGAAGGCCAAGGCGCTCGATTTTCTGCGCATCAACCTATTCGTGCGGCTGTGGAAGAAACTGGGTTGGAGCATCGAGGAGACCGACCGGGCGCTCACGACGTTCACCCCGGCCACGGCGCTGGTGGATAGCGCTCGACTGCCCGGCTGGCTTCAGACCGCGCTTATCTATCTGGCCCATCTCAAGGCGCTGGAGGAGAAAGTCAAGGTCGGCAAGCAGAGCCGCATCAAGCTCCTGACTCTATGGGCAGACATCCCCACCACCGGCAAGAAGCCGTTGTATGCCAGCCTGTTCCTGACCCGCAGTATCTTGAAAACCGATGCTGGTTTTCACGATCCGCTGGGGAATTACCTGTCAACATTTTCCGCTTCCCAAAAGGATGTCGAGCCGAGCGATCAACTTGCCGAGCACGTTTTCAGTGGACACCCCAAGATCAGTGTATTCTACGATCCTCAAACGAAAACCCAGCATCTTAGCTACCAAGGCTTTCTGACCGATGCGGAAAAGGCCCAGATTGCAGCTCTTTTGCCTGCATCTCCCCTACTCAGTTCACTCTTCGATCAGGTACAGAGGACTTCAAGAATCAGAGGGCATCTCCTTGCCCTACAAGGCGCCCTGGGCCTCACCGCCAACGACATCGCGGCGATCCTGGCCGACGCCGGTAAGTCTCTCGACGAGGCCCTGTCGCTGCCGAACGTCTCGCTGCTCTATCGCTACGGCCTGCTGGCCAAGGGACTTAAGCTCACGGTGCGCGAGCTGATCGCGCTCAAGAAGCTTTCCGGTCTCGACCCGTTCAAGCCGCTGGACCCCGATCCGCTGACCACCCTCGCAAAGGATCATCCCTTCAGCCAGACCCTGGCCTTCGTCGAAGCTGCCGAGGCGGTCAAGGACAGCGGGCTGAAGATCGAGGACCTCGACTACCTGCTGCGCCACCGCTTCGACCCCGCAGGCAGGTATCGCCCCAACCGTGAGGCGACGCTGGCGTTGCTCAAGGCGTTGGCCGAAGGCGTGCGGGCGATCCGCACTGAACACGCCGTGCCCGAGGATCCGGCGGCCCTGAGCGATGAGGTCCTGCGGCAGAAGCTGGGGTTGGTGCTGCCGCCGGACGTGGTGGCGACCTTCCTGGCCATGTTGAACGGCACGGCAGAGTTTACGGCGGTAAAGAGCGGTGTGGTCCAAGGCGATAGTCTGCCCGCCTCCGTATTTGCCGATCAACCGGCCATCCGCGAAGTCGCCTACAACGCCACGCGCGGCGAGCAGCGCCTCACTTTCCGCGGCGTGCTGTTGGATGCCCAGAAAAACCAGTTGCAGGCGGCCGTCAATCCCGCCTTAAGCCTTGCACAACAGACCCTCTTCGCCCACCTGCTCGCTGACGTACAGCAACAGGCGCGCAATTTCTTCGACCGGCACCTGCGCAAGCAGACCGGCGCCCAACCGGAGTGCGGGTTTCTGGAAGACGGTGATTACGAGCTATTGTTTGCGTCCATAACCGGCGGCCTTACCGAGGCACAGCTACAGGCGCGTGAACGGCAGCGGCGAACTCGGCTAGCGCAGGCGTTCTTGCCCTTCCTGCAGCAGCGGCTGATTCGCCAGTTCATCGTGCAGACGCTCGTTGCCCAGACCGGTGCCGACCCGGTGCTGGTAGAAAGTCTTGCCACCGACGACCGGCTGCTGCAAGGGACGGACGGGAAGAGCCTGCTGGTCGCGTTTGCGGCGATGGCGGACCGGGGCGTGAGCGCCAGCTTTTACGACGCCGCCGACGGCACGGGAACGCCTCAGAGGGCATCGCCCATCGTGGCGAGCGCCGACACCAGCCTGAAAGACCAGAAAGACCCCGACGGCAACCCGCTCAACGCGGCGGTGAGCGCGCGCTTCGAAGGTTATCTGGAAGTCGCCACGCCCGGCGCTTATCGGTTCTTCATCGAGCTCGAGAGACAAAACGCCGAAGCGGAGTTGCGCTTTGCCCACCTACCGGAGGCGGTGTTCCTCAAGGGCACCGCAGCCACCGACAACGCCACCCTTGGCAGTGGGCCCAATGAATTTCTGGAACTCAAGGCGGGCGTACCGTACCGCTTCGCGCTCGAAGTCAAAAACCTGAACGGCGGGCAAGCCCGGTTGCTGGTGCAGGGCGAGACCCTGCCCAAGGGGCCGCTGTCGCAGCTGAAGCTCTATCCTGCCACAGTCCTAGATGCGGCGGAGCGGGCGCTGACCCTGTTGAACAAGGCCCTGCGGCTCGTGCAGAGCCTGGGATTGAGCGAGCGGGAGGTCCGCTACCTGCTGACCCACGCGGCGGATTTCGGCGGGGTGAGCCTGAGCGAGCTGCCGACCGCGCCGGACGATAACGCCACCCAACGCTTCGCCCGCTTCCGCCGGCTGGCCGCTTACGCCCGCCTCAAGCGCGAGATGGCCGGCGGGACGGAGGATCTGATCGGCGTCTTCGAGGCCAACGGTACGACTGCGACGGACAAGCTGGAAAAACAAGTCTATCCGCGGCTCGCCGCGATCACTCGCCGGGATGAAGGGACGGTCAGGGCCACTGCCGAGGCGTTCGTGGGCAGCACCCCAACGTTTGCCAACGAGGAGCCTATAGAGCAGTTGTGGGAGGCACTGCAGATCGTCGAGCGCTTCGGCGCGCCGCCGGCCTCCATCAAGAGCTGGACCGAGATCGTCAGCAGTTCTGCGACCGCCCAGCAGCGCTTCGGGGTCGCCCGCGACCTGCGTGACACGATCAAAGCGCGTTTCGAGGACGAGGCCTGGCAGCGGGTGGCTCAACCGATCTTCGACAAGCTGCGCCAGAAAAGCCGCGACGCGCTGGTCGCGCACGTCATGCACCAGCGCGGCTTCGCGCGCCTTGAACAGCTCTACGAGTACTTCCTCATCGATCCCGGCATGGAGCCGGCGGTGCAGACCTCGCGCATCCGGCTGGCGATTGCCTCGGTGCAGCTCTTCATCCAGCGCTGCCTGTTGAATCTGGAGCCGAAGGTCCATCCCTCCAACATCAACTCCAAGCAGTGGGAATGGATGAAGCGCTACCGGGTCTGGGAGGCCAACCGCAAGATCTTCCTTTTTCCAGAGAACTGGCTGGAGCCGGAGTTCCGCGACGACAAGACGCATCTGTTCACCGAGCTGGAAGGAGCGCTTCTCCAGGGGGATGTGTCCAGTGATCTCGTGGAGGAGGCCTTCCTCAACTATCTGAAGAAGCTCGACGAGCTGGCGCGGCTGGATATCGTGGCCATGCACATCGAGGACAATCCTGACCCGGCGCGGCGGGTGCTGCACGTCTTCGGCCGCACCTACAGCGTGCCGCACAAATACTTCTACCGCCGCTACCAGAACCAGATGTGGACGCCCTGGGAGCCGGTGAGCGCCCAGATCGAGGGAGACCACCTGGCGCCGGTGGTATGGCGCGATCGTTTGTATCTGTTTTGGGTGACGTTCCTAGAAAAACCACAACAGTCAACGAGTGATACTCCCATCCCGGACCCTACCAGGGGGGTTATCATCCCGGCACCCAAAAAAGACATCGAGGTGCATCTGCACTGGAGCGAGTATGTCAATGGCGAATGGAACGCGCGCGAATCCAGCCAGGTGAGTATCCCGAGTCCGGTGGTGGTACGGGATGTCGTGTATTTCGACCCTACGAAAGTGTTCGTTCACGTTTCCAAGGAGCACGACGTCGAAGGTACCGAACTGGGAGTGTCTATCCATCTGGGTAACTGGTCCCAGGCCGTCCAGCCGCCCCGTAGATGGGGGTTTGTGGAGGATATGGCGTTAGCCGTTGACATGTCCGCGAAGGAATCGGTAGTTGACAGGTTTGCTGTTCCCAGGCCTGGGACAGGTCCCTTAGACCAGGCGTTCTATCTGGCCAGTCGACAGAGCGCCCCTGTAGCTACAAGCTACCTTGCGCCGCCCGCTAATCCGTTCCCAGGTGCGAACGTCAGATCGGCTGCACGCTATTTAGGGAGTGGCGCCTTGACGGTCAGTTTCCAGGAGACGGTCACGACTGAGCCCAGCAAAACGCCCCCGCTGGCCAATCGGACTGTCCTCGGTCACGGAAGCGTGTACACGCTGCTGCCGTGCGATAACGAGCTGTTGCGTTTGGGGGTGTCCACGGAGGCCTATCGCAATGCAGCGAATCCAGAGGCCGTCAGGGCTGCCATTGCGGGCGGGCTAAGTGAGATCGCCACGCTGATGAGGCCAGTGTTCTATCAGGACAACCTGCATACCTTCTTCGTCGAACCCAGCGTGACCGAGAAGACGATCGAGGAGTGGGAGGAATGGGTGACGAAGACGCCGCAGGCGGAGCCCGTTAGCCCATCCTGGCTCAAAGAGATTGTGGTCATCCCGGAGCTTCCCTGGAAGCCGCCGCGGCTAGACCTGGTAGGCCCGCGCATCACGCCTGAGGTCGCCATCAATCCGGTGCGGGATCGAGACTGGCTGATCAACCCGGGGACGGTGTTGCAACTCGACGATGCGCTGATCGGCCCGGCCGGGCAGCCTGGTCTGGAGGTCGTGACTAAGCTCGCTCACCTGGGGCTCGGTGGCTATATGAACGTCAACCCCGGAAGCGAAGTGGCCGGCTCCGTCAGGGTGAGCGCCGCATACACATATGCGCGCTCCGGCATTGCGAGCCTGGGCGGCGGTCTCAACATCGTCGGCGGTGGCGGCTTTAATCTGGCACTGGCGCAGAATCTCAAGGAACACACGCCCGCTGGCGTCGGCGCAGGCATCCTTAGCGCCGGGTGGCCGGGTCGCTAGGGATAAACGGAGGACATCATGAGCAACGGCATTCTTGTCAAGAGCCATCCATTCCACGGCTGGCTGGACACCGACATCGCATTCCCTGCGGGACGTATCATCGATACGAAGGAGATCAAGTATTTCGTCGTCCAGGAACGGGCGCTTAGCTACCGCTTCTCGCTGCATCAACACCCCTGCGTGCAACCGCTGATGCAGCGGCTGCTGCGCAAGGGAACATCCGGGCTGCAGGCTGCGGATACGGAGTACGTCAAAAAGCCGGATGGTTCGTTTGAGATTCTGCCCAACGGGCAGTTCAAACCAGTGCTGTATGCCGACTTTTTCAAGGACGCCTACCAGCCATCGACGTTGGTGCAACAACCCTATCCGGTCAAAGACCTCGACTTCTCATCAAACGGCGCCTACGCCGTGTACAACTGGGAGTTGTTCTTCCACGTGCCGTTCACCATCGCTGTGCATCTCAGCAAGAATGGTCGCTATGCCGAAGCGCAGGGCTGGTTCCACTACCTGTTCGATCCCACCGACGACAGCGACGGTCCCAGGCCCGAGCGGTTCTGGAAGGTGAGGCCCTTCCAGACCACCGACGTGAAAAAGATCGAAGAGATCCTTGTCAACCTGGCCGCCGGCACTGACGCCGAGCTGCGCAACGAGACCCTGCGCAGCATCGAATCCTGGAAGGACGCGCCCTTTCGCCCCCACGTTATCGCCCGCTACCGCCAGCAGGCCTACATGTACAAGACCGTCATGGCCTATCTCGACAACCTGATCGCCTGGGGCGACTCGTTGTTCCGGCAGGACACCGGCGAAGCCATCGACGAAGCGCTGCAGCTGTACGTGCTGGCCGCCAATATCTTGGGGGCGCGGCCTCAGGCTGTCCCGCGAAAGGGGTCGGTGCGCCCCCAAACCTATGCCAACCTGCGCAAGGATCTGCGGGACTTTGGCATCGTACTGCGCGACGTCGAAGCGGACATTCCCTTCGACCTGATGCCATTTCCTGCTGAAGAAACAAAGGACGATCAGCGGCTTGCGGTCGTGCGGGGCATCGGCCGGGCGCTTTACTTCTGCGTGCCACGCAACGACAAGCTGTTGAGTTATTGGGACACCGTCGCAGATCGGTTGTTCAAGATCCGTAACAGCCTGAACATTCAGGGTGTCTTCCGCCAGCTTCCCCTGTTTGAGCCACCCATCGACCCGGCGCTTCTGGCACGTGCTGCCACAGCCGGTCTGGAGGTTGGCGCCGTCGTGAGCGGCCTCAACCAGCCCTTGCCGCTGGTGCGCTTTGCCTTCTTGGTGCAGAAGGCTGCGGAGATTGCCCAGGAGGTAAAGTCTCTGGGCAACCAGTTGCTCGCCGCCATGGAAAAGGAAGACGGCGAGGCCCTGGCCCTCCTGCGCGCCAAACAGGAGCGCGTGATCATGCAGATGGTCGAGCAGGTCAAATACGCCCAGTGGCAGGAGGCGATCAAGGCCAAAGAAACCCTCTTGCAGGCCCTGGCCCTTGCCGTGCAGCGCTATACCTACTACGAGCGGCAACTGGGCAAAAAACCGGAGGAGATCGAAGCAACCATCCCACAACTGGACGAGCTCGATAGGGAAGCTCTAGCCAAACTCAAGTTCATCCAGCAAGAGCCGGCCCTGGGATTGCGGGAGATCGATGTGGATATTGCCACCGACGCCTTCGCTCAGGCTGCGCAAACCCTCAGCGGCGGCAAGCTGCTGAGTTCGCACGAGGTACAGGAATCTTTGTTCTTGGAAGGAGCACAGCTAGCATCAGACATCGCCAATGTTCTGAACACTATCAGCTCTGCTATTCATGTCATACCCGAGGTCAAGATCCACGCCCAGCCGATGGGAGTAGGCAGCACGGTGGAAACCGGCGGTTCTCACTTCGGTCGGGGTCTTGCTTCCACGGCCAGCGCCGCCAAGGCGGTCGCCGAGCGGCTCAACTTCGAAGCGCGTCGTGCGGCGCGCATAGACAGTTTCGCCCGTCGTGAGCGGGAATGGGCCTTCCAGAGCAACCTGGCGGCCGGCGAGATCAACCAGATCCTCAAGCAACTGCGCGCGGCCCAGATCCGCGAGGCCATCGCCGAGCAGGAGCTCAAGGGCCACCGCCAACAGATGAAGCACTCCGAGGAGATCGAGCGCTTCCTTAACGAAGAAGGGACGGAGAACACCGGCAAGAAGACCAACAAGGCGCTCTACGCGTGGATGAAGCGCGAGGTGCGGGGTCTCTACGCGCAATGCTTCCAGTTTGCCTTCGACATCGCCCGTAAGGCCGAACGGGCCCTGCAGCATGAGCTGGGCGACCCGGAGCTGAGCTACCTGCAGTTCGGCTATCTCGCGGGCAAGGAAGGCTTGCTCGCTGGCGAGCGACTCTATCTGGACATCAGGCGCATGGAAATGGCCTACCACGAGCAGAACCGGCGAGAGTACGAACTGACCAAGCACGTGAGTCTCTTGCAGGTGGACCCTCTGGCGCTCATTCAACTCCGGGCCACCGGTCGCTGCACCGTGCGTCTGCCGGAGATGCTCTTCGACATGGACGGCCCCGGCCACTACTTCCGCCGCATCAAGTCGGTGGCGGTGAGCATCCCTTGCGTCACCGGGCCCTATGCCGGCGTCAACTGCAAACTCACCCTCTTGAGGAGCAGCATCCGCAAATCCCCTCTCTTGCGCGACGGCGCCTATGCCCGCGAGGGCGCCGAGGACGATCGTTTCAGCGACTATTTCGGCAGCTTGGAGGCCGTGGTCACCAGCAGTGGCCAGAGCGACAGCGGCCTATTCGAGGTCAACCTGCGCGATGAGCGCTACCTGCCCTTCGAGAACTCTGGCGTCATCAGCGAGTGGCAACTCGAGCTGCCGGCCGACCCGAGCAAGAACGAACCGGCCCAGTTCGACTACAACACCATCAGTGACGTAATCTTGCATATCCGCTACACGGCACGGGAAGGTGGCATGTTGCTCCGCAACGCGGCGATGGCGCAAATTCAGCAGCTCATCGCAGACGGCCAGGCGGCGGGCTCGGTGCGGCTCTTTTCTGTGCGGCACGAATTCCCAGACGTGTGGGCGAGGTTTCAGAGCAAAATGGCCAATCCTTACGACTTAGCCTTGCATCTTCGTCCTGAGCATTACCCATTCTGGGCACAGGGACGACTGAACAGTGTCCTGCGAGTGGATGTCTTCGCCCAGAGCAGGAGCGATCTGGATCCCATCACCGTTACCTACAATGCGGATGGCGCGGACGTCAGCGACAGGCTCAATCAGGAGCGATCGTTGAACAATCTGCTTGTCGGTAGGCTGACCGGGGTGCCGCTGCCTGACGGAAAGCCAACCGGCGAGCTCACGCTGCACTTCGATAACAACGCACTGAGCGAGCTCTGGATCGCAGTGTATTGGGGGGGATAGGCGAGTACCCCATCTTCCGGCGAAGCCTTGCACCATTTTCCAGAAACGCCCTGGGAGCGTTTCCGCGTATTGCCACATGAAGGATGGTCGAGGACGTGGGCATGGGCCGGCGCTTTGGTCAGGGTGTCCTGGTAGACGTGATGTACCGTCCGGGCAGTACACGGCTCGGGTTCCACCCAGTAGCTCGGTGTGCCCATCAACGCTTTTCTCTCTCAGGAACGGCTGTTCCTGTCTTTTTGGGGTGGGCCGACCACTATCCCTCCCTTCCACGCTTGGGCTGACAGGGCGCTAGACCAGGCCCCTGGCCCCGGGGGCGTCCGGCTGCTAAAGTCTGTGTGAGGGGAAGCCGTTATTGATCCGGCCATCTTATACTTGAAATCTCCGAGCCTGTCCTCATATTCAT
>CAZTUO010000018.1:3990-22203 GCA_964616355.1 uncultured Nitrospira sp. | reverse complement strand
TCACGGGAGCCATCGTAGGATACCGGTATGGCGACGGTCGAAATCTTTGTCCATGTCGGGTGCAAGTCCGAACGCGAAGCGCTGACCTTGGCAGACGCGATCCGGCTGGAATTTCCTTCGTGGCAGGTCCTTATCCGTCACTGCGAGGAAGACCGGGCAAGGACTTTGGGGATTCTGATCGCCCCTTCCTTCGTGCTCAACGGCGAGCTCGTCGCCGTGGGCGTGCCTCGTAAGGAGTGGTTGCTCTGTTCTCTTCGTAAGATCGCGACCGTTCAGAACCCTAGCATTCCGGGAAGCGCTAATCCCTCGTAGGGCATGAGCCCTGGGCCGATGCAAAAACCCGCGGCCCGCGAGCGCCTTGGTCACCGATTCGGACAGTCAACCGCCGCCATCGGTGCCGGCATTTGGAGGTCCCTGGGCCGTGTTCCAACTCGACACGCTCGCTTCGCTCCCGGTACGGTGATGGGGACTATCTCCAATGCCGCCGCTACCGGGACCCGGTGGCCACAGGGCGGGCGATCTCGTCTTCCGCTTGACAAGGAATTGCGCCCGGCTCCCCGCAGAAGCCCTTGATTTGAGGTGGCGCCATGGAGAGGCCTTCCAGAAACTGCTCGATGGTGGCACAAACCGAGATGCTCTTAGCCTACATCTGCCCGGGCTGTCTCGGTGTCTTCGACGAAGCCGGGATCTGTGATGACTGCAGAGTGGCCTTGACGGAGAACGTCATCCAGGTGTCGCACCCGCACGACCCAGGTTCTTCCGATGGGTCTGTTGGTACATTGGCCCCCATGACGACGACCAGACCCCTCATGAACGCAGCCGCGGGGACGAAGCGGGTCACCAAGGGACCCCTGCTCAAGGCGAGCGCCCTCCTCTTCTTGGTCTTTGGAACGTACTTCCTTGTGCAAGGGCTTGAAGTGCAGGAATTCCTGAATCCGGAACGGATCGTCGCTTATCTTCATACGGTCGGCCCCTTGGCGCCGGTGCTGTTCATCCTGCTCATGGCCGCGGCCGTGGTGATCAGCCCGATCCCCAGCTTGCCGCTGGACTTGGCGGCCGGAGCCACCTTCGGCGTGGTCCAGGGGACCGCCTATTCGGTGATCGGAGCCGAGATCGGAGCCGTCCTGAGCTTTTTGATCGGGCGCGGACTAGGCCGAGAGGCCCTCTCCCGGCTGTTGCGCGCGGAGATTCGATTCTGCGAACGCTGCTCGGATCGGCACCTCGTCGTGTTCGTCTTTCTGGCACGGCTGTTTCCGGTCTTCTCCTTCGACCTGATCAGTTACGGGGCGGGCTTGACGAACATGTCGCTGCGCACCTTCGCGGTCGCCACGTTCCTCGGCATGATTCCTCCCACGCTGGCGTTGACCATATTGGGGGGCAGCCTGTTTGCCGAGCATTGGCTCTGGATCGTCGCCGGCGCGGCCTTGACCGCGTTGTTTCTGCTGATTCCCCGGCTCTTGGCCTGGTACCCGTCCGCGTGGTGGGTCCGTCTCCTTCGGGGAGACATGCCCATCGCCGCGGCGACGCCGGCCGCACAGGCGACCCCGATCCCCGCCGCAGACGAAACCGGACCATCCTGCGCCTCCTGCGGTGCACCTGCAGAGTAAACACGCGCAGTGGCTCGTTCGGCTTGAACCTCGGCAAAGGAGATGAACATGGCCTACGATCGTTCCATGCCTACCGCGTCGTTGGTGGATGCATTTCGTGCCTATCCAGAATTCGCGAGACCCCTGCATGAATTCGCCCAACGGCTCATGCGCGGGCCGTCTCCATTCACGGAACAGGAACGGGAGCTGATCGCGGCCTATGTCTCGGGTCTCAACGGCTGCGATTTCTGCCGGGCTTCCCACTCCGAGGTCGGTCGGCAGTACGGGACGCCCGGCCCGTTGCTGGATCAGCTCCTCGCAGACGTGGACACCGCGCCGATCGCCGCACGCCTCAAGCCGGTGTTCCGGTATGTGCGGACGCTGACGTTGGCCCCGGCGCGCGTGACCCAGACGGATGTGGAAGCGCTCTATCGGGCCGGCTGGGACGAGACCGCAGTCACGCACGCGGCCCTGGTCTGCGCGTACTTCAGTTTCATGAACCGCTGGGTGGAGGGACTGGGCATTCAGGCCGATCCGGCCATGGTGAAACGAGCCGGTGAGATGCTGTATCGAAAGGGCTATGCCGCGGTCATCGAGATGCTCGAGCGGGCGCCCGGCAAGCCCCACAACAGCTCAGAGCGAGACGGGTGACTCATCGTACGAGGTCGGACAGTCCGGGCGCGTTTAAAATAATGATCGTGCGACCGTCCATCCGGATGAGCCTTTGATCCCGGAAGTGTCCCAGCGTCGTGCTGACCGTCTCGCGGCTGCAGCCGATCAGGTTGGCCATCTCCTGATGGGTCAGTCTGGCCCGGAGGCGTATGCCCCCTGCCTCCGGGACGCCCTCGCTCTTGCTCAGCTCCACTAACAGGTGGGCGAGGCGAGCCGGCACGTCCCGAAAGACCAAGTCCGCTACGCGACTCTGGATCTTCCGCAGCCGCCACCCGATCAGCTTGGTGAGTTTCACGGTCACATCGGGATGCGTGGCCAGATACCGCTCGAAGTCCTCGCGCCGAATGACGCAAATCAACGTGTCGTCAACCGCCTCGGCCACGGTCTCCCGCGGCACATCCTCCAGCACCTCCAGCTCGCCGAAAATCTCACCGGGTTCGAGAATTTCGAACGTGACTTCCTTGCCGCTGGATGCAGTGCTCGCAATCTTCACGCGTCCCTGCTTCAGGAGGTAGACGTTGCTGCTGGGGTCGCCTGGCAGGTAGAGCGGCTGCCGTTTCTTGACCTCCTGCATGCGGGTAATGCGCTCCATTTCCTGCATTTCCTCTGGAGTCAGGCCATCGAAGAGACGAATGTGCTTGAGATACCAAAGCTTGTTGGATGAGGCGGAACGCGAATTCATGGCCGCCCTCATGGACTGATGCGACGCCATTGTACTCGGTTCCTACAAACCACGCAAACCACGACAGCCTGCCACGGAACGCGCAGGAACGAGGCCTCAGAACTGGCCATTCCCATCGTCATAGCGGGTCCGCCAGGAGATTGCTATCGCCATGGCCCAGGACGAGGCGTGGATGCCGCGGGACGGGTGTCGGCTCAGCGCGACGTGCAAGGTGTCACGTCCGCCTTCGAGGCCGTGACCATGACGGAGCCAGAGGGGAGCACGCTGATTGTGTCGATCGCCCAGCTCACCGGCGCCATCACCCGACCGAGCCAACGGGAGCAGTAGCCAACGTCCGTCCGAGCATCGTGCCGAGATCGAACGGCCTGGTGGGTCGCAACCCAACTCCATCGGCACGTCAAGCGCCTGCTGGCTCTGCCTCGCACCCGCCGCGCGCAAAAAACAGTCCCCGATGGATGTCGCCGATGCTGACCATCCCGACGAGCTTGCCGTGCTCGATGACGGGAATGCGCCGCAGGTTTTTGAGCCCCATGTAGGAAGCGGCTTCGAGGACGGGGGTGTCGGGAGAGACCGTCCACGGATCGTGGGTCATGATCTCCTCGACCTTCTTGGCCAGGACTTCGGGATAGCCCTGTTCCATTTCCAGAAAATCGCGACTGCGGACGCTGTCGTGGATGTAGTCACCATAATTCGGGTAGAGCGGCAGCATCACGTCTCGCAAGGTGACGATGCCGGCGAGCCGATCGCCATCGTCCACCACCGGGATTGCGCCGCAGCGTCGGGTCAGCATCTTCACCACCACCGAGTGCACCGTCTCCGTCTTTCTGGCCGTCACCACGCGGGTTGCCATCACCTCATGGACTCGCATTGGGCCTCCTGGCTCGTGACCGTGAGCAGATCGCCTTTCGTCGGTCGCCCCTGGAAGAGTCCTCAATCATCAGGAAGAGGTCAGTCGTGGAAGACGCGCCTGCGTGCGCCTTATCAAGCGGGGCGACTCAGCCACCTGTTGCCGGTTGCTGAGAATCACGGCATCCACGATCTCACCGCACTGCAGGCACCGATACGCGTCAAGACAGGCCCCCTCGACCGGCTCGTCCAGATCGCAATATTGTTCCCTCACCATCAGCCCGTGACAGCGGCGACAGATCATGGCGCCCCTCCCTCTGAAGGGATTGGTTGTGCCTTCCCACGCTCCAGCGTGGGCGTCACCGCCATTAGTTTCTGTAACGCGCGTCACAGGCATGGAGACAAGGAATCCTCCCTTGTGTAAGCCAGCCCACGGATGATGGCGCTCACTCCGTGTATCGTGTTTGCCGGAACAGGGGCCTTGCGGCCTTCGTGCCGATCCCCTGAACCATCACGAGACGAAAGGAGGACACCTATGCGGAGGCAGATCGTTGTTGTCGCGGTCATGGCGATGGGGCTGACAGTAGGATGCGTTTGGTTTACGAGCGGCTTGGCGGGCCAAGGCAAGATCGTGCCATCAACCGATGTCTTGACAACCGTCGGCCCGACGCTGGCGAAGGTGTACACGTTCGAGCCGTTTCACCCAGGCATGCCGGATCACCTGTGGATGGACGCCGGGAACGGGCGCACCGTGTTTTTGCATTTCAACAAACCGGTCTCGGACCACAACGCCAGGCTGATCTTTATAGGTGAAGGGATCAAGGGCCGGTTCTGCGCCGAAGACCAGCCGGACAGAGGCAAGACGGGGTTTGTGCATTTCCACCGGGCGCGCACGCCGGAGGGGGAGAAGGGCGAACATAGCCACGGCCATGGTGGCAACAAAGCCGAAGACGGCTATTGGCTCAAGCACATTGCGGTGGCCGAGTTCGATATGATGGGCATGCACTTTACTCCCGGGACCGCGATGAACTTCATGCCGACCACGGCCCCAAAGTGCGGAGCGTGAGGGGAGCGAGCCGGAGTAATGGCCAAGAGCGAGTGCGGCAGCCCCAACATTCCACAAAGGAGGAAGCCGTGGCAAAAGTGGCGATTGTGGTGCTAGCCGATACGGAAACCCACGAGGGCTTCGGGCGCGTGTTCAACGCCCTCGAAGCGGCGAAGGAGTTCAAGGATGCCCAGGACGACATCCAGTTGATTTTCGACGGAGCCGGCACCAAGTGGATCGTCGAGCTGTCCAAGCCGGACCACAAGGCGAAGAGCCTGTTTGATGCGGTGAGGGACCGGGTGAAGGGGGCCTGCGGCTTTTGCGCGCAGGCCTTCGGCATTCAGGACAAGGTGCCGTTGTGCGGCGTACCGCTGTTGGAGGAGTTCGACGGACACCCGAGCTTCAGGAGGCTCGTGGCCGGTGGCTATCAGATCATCACGTTCTGAGAAAAAAGGGCGCCGTGGTAACCCTCGACACCCCAACGCCCCCCTCGTTCAAAAGCTCCGGAGAGCGGTTCGCGGCCCTCTCATGGGTTGGCATCATTGACTTGAACCTGACGTCGAGCTGGCGACTCTGATCTGGTACCCGGCCTCACCTAAGCGCGCGGCGATCGCGTGGGCCTCCAGCAACGCCGCGTCATACAGCACCTCGATCTGTTGGCTGCGCGCCTGCGCGCGAATCTGCCGCACGCCCTCCAGCGTTCTGAGGAGACGCTCGACGCGCTGTTCGCACCCCTCGCAGGTGAGCCGCTGATTCCCGACGACTTCGAACGTGATGGACTTAAGCATACGTCACCCCTCTCGTTGATGCCCGCGCTCCGGACGGGATCTCTGACGCACGCCCGACTGTCTTGATCGCCTCGAAGAAATCGGCGCCACGCCCCCACAGGGAATTGATGAAAATGGAGGTCACGCTCGCCGCCATGGCCACCATCCCCCAGATCGGATAGACCAATCCCGTCGCCGCCGCCGGGATGCCCAGCCCGTTGAACGTGAACGCCAAGATGACGTTTTGCACCATCTTTCGATAGCTGTACCGGCTGATCGCATAGGCGTCGAGCACGGCGGCCACTCGCTTGTTGAGGATGATGACATCGGCGGACTCGATCGCGATATCCGCTCCGCTGCCGAAGGCAATGCCGACCTCGGCTTGCATCAGCGCCGGTGCGTCGTTGATGCCGTCGCCGACCATGGCCACGCGCGCGCGCTCCTGGAGCTTGCGGATCATCGCGGCTTTCTCGGCTGGCAAGACGCGCGCATGGACTTCTTCGATGCCGGCGGCACGGGCGACATGCAGCGCCGCTCGCTCGGAATCGCCGGTGATCAGGCTCGTGCGGATGCCGAGCGCGTGCAGTCGGCGAACCGTCTCGGCCGCGTCGGGCCGAAGTGCATCGCCAAGCGCCAGCCACCCGAGCAGCTCGCCGTCTCGTGCAGCCGCGATGACCGTCAGGCCCTGCGCTTCGAGTTCATTGATTCGTGCGTGCTGAGGCGCCAGGTCCACACCCGCGCTCGCGAGAAACGACGGGCTGCCGACCAGCAGCCGGGCACCGCCGAGGCGGGCTTTGACACCCTGACCGGGAATGGCCTCGAATCCCTGGACTTCCGGTAGCGCGATGCCGCGCTTGAACGTCTCTTCGACCACGGCGCGAGCGAGCGGATGTTCGGACCCCGCCTCTACGGCCGCGGCGAGCGTGAGCAGTTCGTGTTCGGAGGCTGCGACCGGAACGATGTGGCGGACGGCGGGACGGCCCTCGGTCAGGGTGCCGGTCTTGTCGAAGACAACGCGCTGCACGCGCCTGAGCGCCTGAAAGGCTTCGCCGGTGCGCATCAGCACGCCGCGCTCGGCCCCTTCGCCCGCCCCGCGAACGATCGACAGCGGAGCCGAGATCCCCACTGCGCAGGGATAGCCCATCACGAGCACGCTCAAGCCGGCAAACATCGCCCGCTGCAGATCGGGGGAAGCTCCGACGATCAGTGGACCGAGGAGCCAGAAGAGAGTGGCGCCAGCCGAAGTGAGCAGCACGACCGGTGTGTACACGCGCAGCACGCGGTCCACCAGGTGCAACAGGCCCGGTTTCAGGGCTCGGGCGTCTTCGACGCTTCGGATGACCTGTCGGAGGAAGCTCTCTTCGCCGACCACGGTCACGCGCACGAGGAGTGTGCCGTGACCGTTCAAGGCACCGCTCAGCGTCCGGTCTCCCGGGCGCTTCTCGACGGGGATCGGCTCGCCGGTAATGAGCGATTCATCGACGTCCGACGCTCCCGCTTCAACCAGCCCGTCTACCGCGACCCGCTCACCGGGACGGATGCGCACCAAGTCGCCGACGCGCACGTCTTCAAGTGGCACATCAACTTCGTTGCCATCCCTGACAACATGCGCCACGTCCGGCTGCAGATCGAGAAGCTTTTTGACCGCCTGCGAACTGCGAGTCTTGACGATGAGCGACAGCCATTCGGAAAAAATGTGATAGGTCAGCACCATCACGCCCACCGAGAAAAACGCGGTTGTGGGATACTCTGGCGGGGCAAATGCCAGGCCGATGATCCCGCCGGCCAGCCCCGCGAAAGCCCCGAACTCAACCAGCACGTGCTGGTTGAGGATGCCCCGCCGCAGAGCCGCTCCTGCCATGTGAAGAATAGGCCTGCCCACGCCGAAGATGAGGGACACGGCGAGGCCCCCAGCCAACCAGGGTGTCGCGGCGCCGAACGCACCGCTTAACTGCAGCGCGTAGATGCCGGCCCCCGACACGCCGAGCAAGGCCGAGCCAGCCAACGCCCGACCCGCACCAGAGCTGCGCAACACGACGAAGGAGAAGACGACGAGGCTTGCGAGGGAAAACACGCACAGCCAGAACCAGCCGCTGCTGATCGGGTATCCGGCTAACCCCATCGCGGCAATGCTCATGGTCAATGCGGTCAAGAACCGCCCGCGCTCGCGCACCAGCGCGCGCTCCTCTTCCTCAAATGGGCGTACCTTGCGCGGATCGGAGACGGTGTAGCCGATGTCCTTGAGCGTTTGCAGCAGCTCCTCGGCCCGTGCCACGCCCGGGTCGTACTCGATCAGCGCCTGTTCATGGGTCAAGCTCACTGCCACCTTGTCAACGCCGGGTCGACGGCCCAGCGCCTGTTCAATCGTGCCGGTGCACAACGAGCAGTGGAGCCCCCCGATATGGGCACGGATGCGGCGCCGGCCCGGCCGGTTGGACGGTTCTTCGCTCCACAAGCGTGGAGAAGATTCCACGGTCGTCTGCGAGAGTTTCGATCGGATGCTGCCCATAAGAGTCTCCGTTTAGCTCAGTTTGATAAAGATCCAGAGGTAATAGCCCGTGATCACCAGCAGGAGGCTGCCGGTGGTAACTCGAATCGCGCGGGACCACGAAGGCCGACAGCGCAGCCGCGTCGCCACGCCGGAACACAGCCCAAGCAGCAAGAAGGGCAGGCCTCGCCCCACGCCATACCCCAACGCCAACAGCGCGCCATAGGCCGGTCGGTGCTCCGCCGCGGCGACCGTAAGCACGAGCAGCAGGGAGACGGCCGGCGTGCCGAGACTGAACACAAGCCCATAGAGGAAGGCCCCGAGAACCCCTGGCCGTCGTAACGCTGTGACATCGGGTAGCCTAAGGGACGGCCCCGAGAGCACCGCCAGCGCGGCAAAGAAGGCCAATCCCGCCATGATGAGCATCCACCACTGGCCAACGGCCTGGGTAGCGACGAGGCCCAAGAGTCCCGCGACTGCGCCGAGCGCGGTCAGACTGAGGACGAGGCCGGCGAAAAAGGCCATGGCAATCGGGAAGCGGCCGCCACGGACTCGACTCTCCGCGGTGCCGACCACCCCGGCGACTCCGAGGCCCACGGGCAGCGTGAAGGGGCAAATGGCGCTGCTGAGCAGGCCAGCCACCAAGGCGATGCCGAGGACCAGCCCAGAGCCACGAAAGAGTAGGTCGGCATTGGCCCGGAGGAATTCTTCGACGATCATCTGACGCTCCGCGATGCCCTGGGCTCCCCCAATCGGCTTACCGGGCGAACTTGAAGATCACGTCCATTAATTCGTCGTAGATCTCATCACCGGCCTTGGAACGGATCGCCGCGGTGGCGCAGTTCTCCAAATAGTTGCGCATCATCAACTTGGTGAGCCCCCGGAGCGCCTCCTGGGTCGAGGCCAACTGCGTCAGGACCTCGACGCAGGGGCGGCCCTCCGCGACCATCTTCTTGAGACCTTTGATCTGCCCCTCGATGCGATTCAAGCGGAGCGTGGCGTCCGCCTTTCGCTCCTCACTGATGATCTGTGTTTTCTCTCCAAGGAATGGGACCTTCATCGGAGCCCTCCTTTCAGGGACATCGGGCATGCCGACATTATAGGGATAGGGGGTATGCCTGTCAAGGGGCAATGAGGGGTGTTGCGGGACCAGAAGGGCGAGAGGGCCGGGGCGCGCCCCAGCCCTGCGAGCGCCTGCGGCTGGCTCAGTACACGATAATCCGGTCGGCTGACGCGAACAGGTCCACCATCTTGGCCAACGGGATCGGCGTCACGGCGGAGGCCACCCGAGCCGGATCGATCTTGTAGAGCAGCATCATCGTCCGGTTGCCGTAGATCTCCACCCCCAGCTTCCTGAGGAAGTCGAAATACTCGCCGTAGTTGTGCGGGATCTGCTCGAGCGGCACGCCCATTTGCTCGGCGAGGCTCTGTCGCTCTCGCTCCGGCAGCCCCGCTCGATCGAGCGCGGTGGTCTCACTCCCGGTCAGTTTCCTGAACCACCCAAAGCCTTTCGTCACCGACGTCACGGCGCTGGCGTCCACCAGGATCGTGACCTTGTGCCCGGCCTTGACTGCCGCCCAGGCGACGTTCGGGACGGCACAGATTTGCGCATCGTCTTCCGCCAACGAGGTCTTCATGTGGATTAAAATCCGCTTTGCCGCGACGTCTTGAGCTTCGACCATCGTCGCCCCGAACAAGATGCCGACCACGACAACGAACACGATGCTGACGAACACACGCGTCATGGTCCAACCTCCATGTGTCAGTTCAGTCGAGTTAGGCTGCGCAGCAGGACAGTTTGGTCACATCTTTCTTGAACGTGAGCGCCGCCAGTTTCAGGCCTTCCACTATCGTCAGATAGGGATGAAACGTGTCGGCGAGATCCTGCACCGTGAGCCCAAAGCGGATGGCCAGCGTCGCTTCCTGGATCACCTCACCCGCCTCCGCCGCGAGCACATGAGCACCGAGCATCCGGCCTGTCTCTTCTTCAGCCACCAGTTTGATCAGGCCCTTGGTGTTCCGAGATGCCAAGGCACGAGGCACGTGTTCGAGAGAGAGGACGGCGGTCTGCACGCGCAGCCTCTGCTGTTTGGCTTTCTCTTCCGTGAGCCCCACGCTCCCGATCTGCGGATCGGTGAACGTGACGTGGGGCAAGGCCGTGAGGTCATACACTCGACCCGCACCGCTCAAAGCGTTTTCGGCCGCCAGGCCTCCGGCATAGGCCGCCACATAGACGTACATCGGATCGCCGATGCAATCGCCGGCCGCATAGATATCGGGATTGTCCGTTTGCAGGTGCTCGTTGACCACGATCTCGCCCTTTGGGCCCAACCTCACCCCTGCCTCTTCCAGCCCGAAGCCATCGGTGTTGGGACGACGGCCGGTGGCGACCAGCAGGCGCTCGGCCCGGCAGACTTCCGACTGTCCGTTGGTCTGGGTGTTCACGAGGTAGCCTCCCTCTCGGCGCTCGACCCGAGTGATGGTGACATTCGTGCAGATCCGGACCTTTTCATCCTCCAGGTAGCGGACGAGCGCCTGCCCGATCTCCGGTTCCTCCGCACGCGCCACATGCGGCCCGGTTTCGAGCACCATCACCTGTATGCCAAATCTGGTGAAGAGCTGCGCCAACTCCAGACCGATACTCCCTCCACCGATGACGATCAATGACATTGGCAACTCGCTCAGACTGAGTGCTTGTTCGCTGTCCAAAAACCCGGCTTCCTGGAGCCCGGGAATGGGAGGCGCCCATGGATGAGACCCGGTTGCCACCACAACCTTTCCAGGCTCATACACAGTTCCGTTGACACGCACCCGGCGCCCTCCCAGGAGCCTGGCCTCTCCCCGGATGATCGTAATGTTGGGATAGACCGCGGCCACATCAACGTACTTCCCTTGCCGCAAGGCGGCAACCAACTCGTCTTTTTGTTGAACCACCCGCTGCCAGTCCGACGGCGGAGGACAGGCGGTGAGCCCCTCGAACTGCGGGTAGGCTGCGTGATAGCAAAGCTCGGCCGCTTTGATGAGCGTCTTCGAAGGGACGCAGCCGATGTTCACGCAGGTTCCGCCGATGGTGCCTTTCTCCACGATAGCCACCCTGGCGCCAAGCTCCGCAGCCTTGATCGCCGCGGCAAAGGCGGCCGACCCGCCGCCGATGGTCATGAGGTCATACTCTCTACCCTTGGACGATGGAACGGCGCGTGTCGGCTCAAGCCCGCGTCGCTCGATCAGCACCGCATGGTAGCCGGCCCTCTGAACAGCCTCTGTCAGCGCTCGATCGCTGACCTCAGCAGATCCAACCACCGTCGCCTGCCCGGCCCGCCAGGAGCAGACTTGTGCCTCCTCCACTCCAGGGACCGATTTCAACGCTTCAACGACATGGCGGGCACAGCCCTCACAGGTCATGCCCTCGATCCGCAACGTCAGAGCGACTCGGTCGTTCATGTGTGGACTCCTTCCTCGCTTCGCCAGGAACTCGTGAGGGCTTTCTTTAACGCGCGGCCTGTCGCGGACGGGGATCCGCGACGACCCGAAATCGCACATCCGCGATGTGCGTGTAGGCCGAGACCTGCGGCCCTAGGTACAAGTCCACCCGATAGATGCCGGGTGGCCACCCGCCTTCCGGCTGGCGCAGCCGGAAATAGCCCGACCGCTCATTCAGACCCAACACCACCGTGTCGGTCCCGACCAGGGTGCCCGACGCCAGCCCGCTCACCTGTTCGGCAACCCATCGGCTGGTGACCTTGACCTCGAGGTCCTCTTGGCTGCCTGTCAGGGTGAAGACCAGGAAGACATCCGCGTCCTGCGGCCCGAACGTGTCTGTGGGGTTGACGGGCATGAATTCATGGAGCCCAGTCTGGGCGTCGTCCTGGACCACCGTGCGCGCCGTGATGAGCTGCCGGAACGAGCCATGCACCGTGTCCGTGCCGATCGGGGTGAGTTCGTCCAGGGTCGGCAAGGGCTCGACATATTTGTGACCGTTGAGCAACGGGGGCAGCGGATACTCATAGGGCTCGGGCCCGAAGCGCTCTCCCGGTCCTGCCATCTCAGGCGTACCGGAGTGGGCCTGGACATGGGTGCGAGCGTCCTCGAGCGCCGCCTGCACCTTGGCCAGGTCCGGAAAATTCAAGGCATAGAAGTCCTCATGCCGCCAGTCCCGGATTTCCAGAACTCGTTCAAACCGGGCGATGGCCTCCTCCCAGCGGCCAAGCTTCGCCAGGCAGCGGCCGATTTGAAACACGGAGTCCGGATAGAACTCCGCAAACTTCGTCAGCTTGATCCCCGTCTCGAACGCCTCGATGGCTTCCTCGTAGCGCCCTAGCTCCATCCGGGTGAGACCAAGGTCATACCAGGCCCGATGGTCGTCGGGGTTCAACGTCAGCACCTTCCGGAGGAGAGGTTCGGCCTCGACGTAGCGACCCTGCTCGATCAGCCGCCACGCTTCGCCCCGCGTCAGCACCGCCGCCTTCAGATTGCGCTGAGAGTACCAAGGGAGCTTGCGGAGGGTCTGCGATTGATCCCACCGCCGTCCCCTGTCATAGCTCTCCCCTCGCAGGAGAGACAGAAGGTCCTGCGCCGCGGCCCACTCGGGCCCTCCTCTGCGGCTGTGGGCCATCACCCAATCCACCTCGCGACGCGCTGCCGAATACTCCAAGATGTCGAACAGCGCGCGCGCCAACTGCAACCGCAGCGCAAGATTCTCTGGATCAAGCTCAACGGCTCGCCGATAGCTCAGGGCAGCGTCTTCCAGGCGATCCGCTTGACTCAGGGCTCGGGCCAATCGCGCGTGCGCCAGCGGGTTGTCGGCATCCAGCCGGACAATCTCTCTCAGGCTCTGGATGGCCGGCTGGTGCGCGCCCATGCGGTCGAGCAGCGCCCACAGAGCCCAGTGCACGTCCAGCGCATCCGGCGCGCGGGTCGCGGCTTCACGGTAGGCCGCCACCGCTTCCTCATTGCGCCGGAAGGACATCAGCACATCCCCGCGCAGCTTGTGGATGCGAAAATCGCCTGGCGCCAGCCGCGCCGCTTCCCGCAACCGCTCGAGGGCCAGGTACGAGGTCCCTTGGTGCAAAAACGCTTCGGCCTCCGCAAGGATCTGGACAATCCGTGCCTCCTCAGCCGTTGCCGCGAACGGCAGACTGACCAGGCACAGGAGCGCGAGGACACCGACGAGGACAGGGCGCCAGCGTTCAGGTGTCGCGATGGGAGGTTCCGATTCCGGCACGACCGTTGTCCCATGTGCCTGCGTCAATGGCCGCAGCACGCTTCTTCTGAGGAACCAGCCTGAGCGCCACGGCGACACTCCTGGTAGGCAGCCCACGCCTTGCCCGCCCATTCCTCGCCCGGACAGCCCTGCATCGTCATGGCGACTTCAAGAAACTCGATCAATTCTTCCTGGCTGATCCCCTTCTCCCAAGCCATCCGCACGTAGGCTCGAAGGCAGGGTTCACAGCGAATCGCGATGGAGATGGCCATAGCGGTGAGCAGTTTGTATTTGGCCGGCACCGTGGCTTCGCGATAGGCTTCTTGTCGCATGCGAAGCAGGCCGCCCGTGACCTTCGGACTCAGGCGGCGAAGCTCCTCGAACCCACTCACTTGTTCAGGCTGCGTCTCGGCATGACTGGGCATCGCGTTTGTCTCCCTTGTGCTTACGGTTGTCCCTGAACGTGGATGCCTGTTTCTACAACTGCGCGCTGACCGACCGGCAGTCCCTCCACGACAATCTTCCCGACCATTTGGTGCCCCGGCAGATCACAGCGGTACTCAAACGTGCCCACCGCGGTCGGCACAAACTGAATCTCTTCCCGCCCGCCCGACGGAATGAGCACCCGTTCCAACCCTTTCTCCCCAAACTGCGTCGCACCGTTGCCGTCCACATGAAGCGGCACACCCTCCAGCAAGCGCGTCGGCACAAAGGCGTGCAGTTCGACATCCTGATTGTGGAAGATCAATACGACTTGCCGGTCTACGGGCACCGAGACCGGAGACGGGTGGAACTGCCGAGCTTCGATGGTTATATTCACGCGGATCGGCGGGGAGTTGGGGGCGGGCCCTGGGGCCTGAGCCCACGCCGGGCCAGCGTGAAGCCACAGCGCCAGCATGGACAGCGCGACAAACACGCTCCCGAGAGACCGCCTCCCCCACACGACGGCCCTCCACACCTGCGCCTTGGTCCGCAGAACGATTACCTGAAGAGGTCCCAGAACCGGCTCCATGGCCCCTCCTGCTCGGCAGAGCGGGCCGTCAGCGTTCCGTTCGGCACCACGCTGGCCCGATAGGAAGACAGGATATTGCCGGCGCTCGCGACCGCCTGGATCAATTGCTCGTGGCGGACGCGACCGGGGGCGACATCGACGACAGCCCCACCGCGCGCGTAGCTCACGTCTGCTCGCTTGACGCCCGGCACCGCGAGCAGCGCCCGCCGAATATCCTTTTCGCAACTCGCGCAAGTCCAGCCGTCGATCTTGAGCGTGATGACCTCTTCGGCCGCCGCTCCAGGAGAAGACTGTTGTTGGGCAGCCGCGACAGCCGAGCCTCCAGTCCAGAGCAGAAACCCGACAATAGAGAGCTTCATGAGGAGCAAGCATTTCTTCATGACGATCACCTTCCTTCCTTATCTGCCTTGAGCGCTCCGGCTTCTCATGAGCCCGCGACAATCTGTAACCAATACGGGGCCAGGGCCAGCGCCACCGCGAGGCCCGCGATGATCCAGAGCATCCATCGATTCCGCCGAGAACCTGATGCGGCGGGGATACAGGCCTTACAGACCGCCCCGTTGGCTCTCGGCTTTCGGTAGGCCAGGTAAAAGCTGACGCCGAGTAGCAAGGCAGTCAGACCAAGGAACAGCGGGCGATAGGGCACCAGCGCCTTGAGCACCCCAGCCGTGTTGGCCAGGAACCCTGTGGCGCCCACCCCCACGCCCAGGGCCGCAAACACCACGGGTCCGATGCAACACAGCGACGCCAGAAAGGCGGCCACGAGCCCTCCAGCCGAACTGGCCGCCATCGCGGCTTTTCTCGTCCCCGTTGGAGACCCTGCTGTGACGCCGGATGACGGTCCCTTGCTCTCGGTCATGGCTTGCTGCTCAGCCCGGATGACCTCGCCTAAACAGCACCGTCCGGAGGGGTTCTCCACCGAGCAACGACAGCGCCCGGCTTTCACCTCGGCCCGAATGCGGGCCGAAGCCGAGGACCAGCCTTGCCGCTGAACCTCCTCGCGGATCATGCGAGCCGTCACGTGGAAGCAATAGCAGACCGGAATCGGATCCTCGGTCTCCTTAAGCCCGACCCGCACTCTGATTTGTTCCTTTCTGAACTGACTCCCGCGACCATCGTAGTAGACCACGGGACAATCCCCAGTCCCGCAAAACCGGTAGGCACTCCCGTTCACCATACCCAGGGCCGCGGGCCTCAGGAGGGCTTGAACGGTGCTCCGAGCGACCGGTTGCCCTGCGTGGCCACAGCGAGGACACCGGAGGCGCTCTTCCCCCGCTCGGCCCTGGCCCTCGGCAGGCGCCTGGCAACAGTCAGGCATCCGGCGCTCCGGCGCTCCTGTCATCGCGTCGACCCTCCGGGCTCATGGCCCGCGCAGCAGGCAGCTCCGGTGGCCCGTCGTTGTCGCACCACCGCAAAGATGGTGACCCCCAGAAACCCCGCCAGAGCCGGAAGGAGCACATAGTCCAGGTAGCCCGTGGCAGCTCCCAGCCCGATGACGCCCAAGAGGACCGCCAGAGCTGGCGTGAAGCAACACAGAGCGACGACCCCTGAGCCGACCAGCCCTGTCCACAGCAGCCGCTTCGTCCTTGTCTCGTCCATGGCATCCCTCCCGTGACGGCCAGCCCGGTTTTCCCGTGACCGGCGTGAACGGGTGTCACCTTACACCTTTGATCTAGGTATAGAGTCAAGCGGATTGTGGGCACGGCGAGCTGGCCGGGGCTGCTCGCCAGAAGCGCTCCGGAAGAGTTGTCCTCCGTTATGGAAGGTTGGGGCAGGCGCGGACGGCGGGGCTCGTGAGGTCGGAGGGGCTGTCAGCGTGGCAGACGCCGGCCGATCGGAGCTGCGCCACGGGGATCGGTTGGTGCCGAGACCAATCCAGCAGCGTCCCGTTCACCACAATGGCCGGCACCCGGTGAACGCCATACCGGCTCGCCTTGGCCAGCCAGTCGGCCCGGTTCCAGCCGGTGTTTAGGTCATAGAGTTCGAGGCGCACGCGGTGGTCGAGCACGGCGCGAACCTGGTCAACGGTCTCTTGGCAGAGGGGACAGCCGTCGGTGAAGACCTCAACAACCGGTCGGTTGAAAGGCACGGGAGCCCCTCCGGTCCTGTTCCAGGCTCTTGAGGATCGGGCAGCGGTCGGTCGGCTGGCCGGCCTCGCAGGTGCGCGCGAGATGGCGGAGCGCCCGGGCGAGCGCCTGCAGATCGCGAATCTTCGCCTCCACCTCGGCCAGCTTGGCGAGCGCCTTCCGCTGCACGTCCCCGCACCGCGCCTTGGAGCTCGCCTGGAGGTTGAGCAACTCGGTGATCTCCCGGAGGGTGAAGCCCATGCGCTGCCCGTTCTTGATGAAGCGGAGCCGCCGGACTTCCTCGTCTCCGTAGAGGCGGTAGCCGGATGGTTTGCGGATCGCGGGCGTCAGCAACCGCCGCCGTTCGTAATACCGGACAGTCTGGATGTTCACGCCGACCGCCTTGGCCAGTTGCCCGATCGTGAGCGCCGCAGCCATGTCCCCACCCCCTGCACGCCGTGCAAGATGCTACCATTTACACTATCGTACCGGGTCAAAGTCTGGAGTGATTGTGCCGCAAACTCACGCGCAGGCATACCCTAAAAATGAAGGAGGGGCAGCCCCCACCCAGAAATTGACAGAGGCGGAGGTCTAGGGGTATGGTTCTGAGTCACGAGGTCGGTTCGATGGAGCGGATGCGCCCGGTGCTGACGTTGACTCTGGTCCTGCTGTTCCTGGGCCTGAGCTTCAACGCCTATGCCTGCCTCATCCCCCTGTTCACCGCCGCGGCCGGCGCGATGGAAGCAGGCTGCCCGGCCCCTGAAGAGCAGCCCGCCCGGCAGTTCTGTGATGCCTTCACGACACTGGGGGTCCAGGCCACCGGGGAGTCCCACTCAGTGAAGGAGGACCACTCCACCCTTCTGTACGGGATGGCCGCCCCCGCTCCACCCGTCCACCTCCCCGACTCGGACGCGGGTTGCCAGGAGCATCCCCTCGCGTGCCCGACGCGCGACCGCCTAATCACGACCACCGTGCTTCGCCTCTGATTCTCTCGCTCCCGCGTTTTTGTCACCCATTCCCGGGGTCCTCGCTCTCGCTCGTCTCCTGAGCATCGGCTGTCACCGGTCCAAGGCTGGTTTCGTGGCCTGAAGCCCAAGGGGTCGGCGGGTCCAGGAACCTTCTTGAGGAGACGATTGCCATGAGACGGCACGGAAGAATTTCCCGCCTCGCCGTGGTGGCGGCGGTGTGGGCGCTCGCAAGCGGTCCGCCACAACATGCCCGCGGGGTCGAGCCGTCCCCGCCGGGGACGTTGGCCCTGCCCGAGCTGATCCAGGAGGCCCTGGCGAAGAATCCTGAAATCCTGGCCATGAGACAACAGTGGGAGGCGGCCGCAAATCAGGTGGCCCAAGCTAGTTCGCTCGATGCCCCCACGGTGCAGGTGCAGCTCTGGAACTTCCCCCAGAGCTTTAACGTGACCCAGACGCAGAACAGTATCTTCAGCGTTTCGCAGACGTTTCCGTACCCCGGCAAACTGGCTCTGAAGGGGGAGGTGGCCAGCCGCTCGGCAGACATGACCGAGCAGGCGCTGCGGGCCAAGGAACGGGACCTCATCGCCCGGGTCAAGCAGGCCTACTACGACCTGTTCCTGGCCCACAAGGCGATCGAGATCCACCACGAGCAAGTGGCGCTGCTGCAACAGTTCGTGGAGAGCGCGATCGCTCGGTTCCGGACCGGGAAAGGCAGTCAGGTGGACGTGCTCAAAGCCCAGGTCGAGCTGTCCACGCTCTATCAACAGCTCCCCGGACTCGAGCAACGTCGCGCCACCGCCCAGGCCAAGGTGAACACGCTCCTCGATCGGGACCCGCGGGTGCCGGTGGCGCCGCCCCAGCCGCCGCGCGACCAGCGGTTC
>CAZTUO010000018.1:0-3980 GCA_964616355.1 uncultured Nitrospira sp. | reverse complement strand
ACAAGGACCTCGAAGAGCTCTTCCGGCTCGCGGTCGAGGCCAGACCCGAGCTGAAGGCCGGCGCGCTGGCCGTCCAGCGGAACGAACGCGCCCGCGCACTCGCGCAGCGCCAGTACTACCCAGACCTGCACCTGGCCTTCCAGCGCTTCCAGAACTTCAACGCGCCCGACGGATTCGGCGCCGTGGTGTCCATTACGATGCCCTTCGTGTTCTGGACCAAGCCCAAGTACGACGCAGCCGTCAGGGAGGCGGCGGCGGCCGTCGCCGCCGCCCGCGCCGAGCTCCACACCGTGGAGAACCTGACCCGCTTTCAGATTCGGGACCTCCTCGCCAAGATGCGCGCCAGTTGGGAGGTGGCGGTGCTGTACCGAACGACCTTACTGCCCCAGGCCGAGCAGAGCGTCGAGGCGGCCCGGGCCGGGTATCGGGCGGGCAAGACGTCCCTTCTGGAGCTGATCGAGGCCGATCGGGCCCTGCGGGAGGCTCGGCTCGCCTACTACCGGGCGCTGACGGACCGGGAAGCCCGCCTGGCCGAGCTGGAACAGGTCGTGGGCATGGACCTGTAGGAAGGGAGGACGCCATGCAGATGCGCCCAATCGCCCCAGGGCGAGCGCTCCGGCTCGCGATCGGGGCCGGAATCGTGCTGCTGGCGGTCGGCTTCTGGCTCACGACAGGCCGGGAGCGACACTACCTTGCAGCGCTGACCCAGGCGATATCCGGCACGCCCCCCCGAGCGGTTCCTGAAGGACCGGCCTCTCGGGAGAGCCCATCGGCACCCCGCCGGGACAGGGGGCCGGTGCAAGCCTCTGCCATGCTGTCGCCTGCACGACAGCAGTTGATCGGCGTGAAGACCGTGGCGGTGGAGCGACGCCCACTGGAGACCCTCGTGCGAGCGGTCGGGAGAGTGGACTACGACGAGCAGCGCGTGGCCCACGTCCACCTGCGGATCTCCGGGTGGGTCGAGGACCTGTTCGTGGACTACACCGGCCAGGTGGTCCACGAGGGGCAACCCCTGTTGACCCTGTACAGCCCGGAGCTCGTGGCGACGCAGGAGGAGTTCCTGCTGGCCCTGAGGACACAGGCTAGGGTGAAAGACAGTCCGATTCCAGAGGTGCGCGCGCAGGCGGATGGGTTGGTGGAAGCCGCCCGGGACCGGCTGCGGCTGTGGACCCTGACGGACGCCCAGATCAACGACCTCGCCCAGCGCGGCAAGCCGCTCACGTACGTCCCGATTTATTCGCCGATCCGGGGACACGTGGTCGCCAAGAACGTGTTCAAGGGCATGTTCGTCCAGCCGGAGATGACCCTCTACACGATCGCGGACCTCTCCACGGTCTGGGTCAACGCCGAGATCTACGAGCACGAGGCGTCGTTCGTGAAAACGGGGCAGCCGGCGACGGTGACGCTCGCGGCTTACCCGGGGGAAGCGTTCCATGGCCGCGTGTCGTACATCTACCCCTACCTGAACCGAGAGACCCGGACCGTCACGGTCCGGCTGGAATTCTCCAATCCCGACCTGCGGCTCAAGCCGGACATGTACGGGGATGTGGTCATCCCGGTGAACCGGGGAAACAAAGTGGCGATTCCGGAGCAGGCTGTGCTCGATTCCGGCACGCGGACCCTTGTCTTTGTCGCACGGGGAGAAGGGCTGTTCGAACCGCGCCCGGTCACGCTCGGCCCGAAGGTCGGCGCCTACTACGAAGTCCGGGAGGGGATCGCGGAAGGCGAGCGAGTGGTCACCGCGGGCAATTTCCTGATTGACTCGGAGAGCAAGCTGATGGTCGCGACGAACCTGATGGGCACCCTGGGCATGGGCGGGATCCGGATGGAGCAGGCCCAGATGGGCAAGATGGAGAGGGGTGGCATGCGCATGGGTGGCGGGACAGCGCCGCCTTCCGAGAGCGAGCCGCGATGATCTCGCGCGTGATTGACTGGAGCGCCCGGAATGCCTTCCTGGTGATTCTGGCGACACTCTTGCTGACCGGCTGGGGAGTCTGGGCGGTCTCACATATTCCGCTGGATGCGATCCCCGATCTCTCCGATGTCCAGGTCATCGTCTTCACCGAATGGCCGGGGCGCAGCCCGGACCTGGTCGAGGATCAGATCACGTATCCCATTGTGACATCGATGTTGGGCGCACCGCGGATCAAGTCCGTCCGCGGGCAATCCTTCCCGGACCTCTCGTTTGTCTATATCCTCTTCGAGGACGGCACCGATCTGTACTGGGCCAGGAGCCGGGTGGTGGAGTACCTGCAGGGCGTCACCGGCAAGCTGCCCGACGGCGTCTCGCCCACCTTGGGTCCCGATGCGACCGGGGTCGGCTGGGTCTTCCAGTACGCCCTGGTGGACACATCCGGCCAGCACGACCTCGCCGAGCTGCGAAGCTTTCAAGATTGGCACTTGCGCTACTGGCTCCAGAGCGTCCCGGGAGTCGCCGAGGTGGCCTCGATCGGCGGCATCGTCAAGCAGTACCAGGTGCAGGTGGACCCGACCAAGCTTCTGGGGTATCGTATCCCGCTGAAGACCGTGATCGAGGCCATCCGGCGCAGCAACAACGACGTCGGGGGACGGGTCATCGAGGCCAGCGAGCGGGAATACATGGTGCGGGGGAGGGGTTATATCCGGTCACTGGACGATATCCGGCACGTTCCGCTGGGAACCGACCGGCAGGGCACCCCGATCATGGTCCAGAATGTGGCCCAGGTCACGGTCGGACCGGACATGCGTCGTGGCCTCGCCGAGCTGGACGGCCAAGGGGAGACAGTCGGCGGCATCGTGATCATGCGGTACGGGGAGAACGCGCTCGCGGTGATCGACCGCGTGAAGGCCAAGCTCGCTGAGATCACGCCCTCCCTGCCGAAGGGGATGCAGGTCATCCCGGTCTACGATCGCTCCGAGCTGATTCGCCGGGCCATTGCTACCCTGAAAGAGAAGCTGATCGAGAACAGCCTCGTCGTAAGCGCCATCAGCCTGGTATTCCTGTTTCATCTTCGCTCGGCCCTGGTGGTCATTCTGACGTTACCGGTTGCGATCCTGCTCTCGTTCCTGGCGATGGACGCCCTGGGCGTCACCTCGAACGTCATGTCACTGGCTGGCATCGCCATCGCTATCGGGGCTATGGTCGATGCGGTCATCGTGATGGTCGAGAACGCCCACAAGCGCCTGGAACAGTGGGAGAGCGCCGGACGCCCCGGTCCCCGCACCGACGTGATTATCCGGGCGGCCCAGGAGGTGGGCAAGCCGCTCTTCTTTTCCTTGCTCATCATCACGGTCTCATTTCTTCCGGTCCTGACGTTGGAAGCTCAAGAAGGGCGGCTGTTCCGGCCCTTGGCCTTGACCAAAACCGCCGCGATGTTCTTTGCCGCGCTGGGCTCGATCACCCTGGCGCCGCTCCTCATGGTCTGGCTGATTAGAGGACGGATCGCGCCGGAGGCGCGCAACCCAATCAACCGAGCCTTGCTCTGGCTCTACCGGCCGCTGGTAGCCGGGGCCCTGCGGGCGCGCTGGCTGGTCGTCGCTCTGGCAATCCTGGCGGTGGCAGCTTCGGTTCCTCTGTACGGGAAGCTCGGATCCGAGTTCATGCCGCCGCTCAACGAAGGCACGATCCTGTACATGCCGACCGCCTTGCCCGGCATCGCGATCACCGAAGCCGGCCGTCTGCTGCAGCGGCAAGACCAGTTGCTCAAGCAATTTCCGGAAGTGGAGCATGTCTTCGGCAAAATTGGCCGGGCCAGGACGCCGACCGACCCGGCCCATTTGAGCATGGCGGAGACTGTGGTGACGCTCAAACCGGAGGAGCAGTGGCGGCCGGGGATGACCTGGGACTCGCTGATTGCGGAGATGGACCGGGTCGTGAGATTCCCCGGCATGCCGAACATCTGGTGGATGCCCATTCAGACCAGAACGGAGATGCTGGCGACCGGGATCCGCAGCAATCTGGGCATCAAGATCCTGGGTCCGGACCTGGCGGAGATCGAGCG
>CAZTUO010000017.1:18790-22466 GCA_964616355.1 uncultured Nitrospira sp. | reverse complement strand
GACCCGCCGGATCCCTCCCAACTCCGGGAAGGCCTCCGCGAGGCCGAGGCCCTGCTCTCCACGCTGACCGAACGGGTGGATGCGGCGGTGCTCGGCGAAGCGCGGCGGTTGCGGGTGATCGCCAATTATGCTGTCGGCTACAACAACATTGACCTCGACGCAGCCCGGGCCCGCGGCGTGGTCGTCACCAACACGCCCGACGTGCTCACGGACGCGACGGCGGATCTGACCTGGGCCCTGCTCCTCGCGGTCTCGCGCCGACTCATCGAAGGCGATGCGCTGGTCCGGCGCCACGGCTGGACCGGCTGGACGCCGACCCAGTTGCTGGGCGCGGACGTCTCGGGCCAAACCCTCGGGATCGTGGGCATGGGCCGGATCGGGCGCGCGGTCGCGCGGCGGGCCGCCGGGTTCGGCATGGCCGTCCGCTATTACACCCGGACCGATCCGGATCCCGCGACGCTCCAGCCGGAATGGCGCCGGGTGTCTTTCGAGCGAGTGCTCGCCGAGTCGGACTTCCTCACCCTCCACGTGCCGCTCACGCCGGAGACGCGCCACTTGCTCGACGCCGCCGCGCTTCGACGGATGCGCCCCACGGCGTTCCTGATCAACACCTCGCGCGGCTCGGTGGTGGACGAGGCCGCCCTGGTCGAGGCGCTCCGGCAGGGGTGGATCGCCGGCGCCGGGCTCGATGTCTATGAAGAGGAGCCCGCGGTGCATCCCGCGCTGCGCACCCTGCCCCAGGTGGTCCTGCTCCCGCACCTGGGCTCCGCTACCCTGGCGACCCGGGTTCGGATGGGGCTGGTGTGCCTGGACAACATTCGGGCGGTGCTCGAGGGCCGGCCGGCACCGAACCGGGTCGCGTGAGACCGCTACAGCGCGAGCGTGAGGTCGCGCGCCACGTCGTGGATGAGCGGCGCCTCGATCTGGTTCTGCTTGCGCAGGAAGGCTTCCAGGAGCGCGTTGTCGCACAAGGTGTTGATGAGGCGGGGGATGCCCTTCGAGTACGCGCAGATCAGGGGGATCGTCTCAGGCCCGAACAGTGGATCGCGGCACCCCGCGATCCGGAGGCGATAGTGCACGTAGGCCTCGGTCCCGGCAGTGTCCAGGGCGGTCAGCTTATAGCGCAGGGCCATCCGCTGCTGGAGCGGGCGGTCCAGGGCCAGCACCTCGTCGAGCTCCGGCAGCCCGAACAGGATGAACGTCACGACCTTGCGGCCGTCCATCTCGATGTTCAAGAGCCCGCGGAAATCTTCCATCAGCTCGCGGCTCCGCAGCATCTGGGCCTCGTCAATCAGGACGACGGCCTTTTTCCCCGCTTCGAAGACCTCTTGGAGACGGCGCGAGAGTTGGGTCAGCAGCTCGGTCTTGCCCTCGGCCGGCTCGGCGACCTCCATCTGCAGCGCCATCTTCCGCAGCATCCACTCGGACGTGACCGTTGCATGGATGACGATCAGGAGCGCCGCTTCGTAGCCGTCGGCGACCAGGTCCTCCAGCAGCCGGGTCGCCAGCGTCGTCTTCCCGGTCCCGACGTCGCCCACCAGCATGGCTAAGCCCTTCATCTGCTCGGCGGCGTACTTCAGCCGGACCAGCGCCTCGGCGTGCTGCTGGGTGTTGTAGAAGAAGCGGCTGTCAATCGTGATGGAGAAGGGATTTTCACGCAAGCCGAAGAACTCGAGCAGGGTCATCGGAGGTGCGCCTTACAAATAGGAGATCCGCCGCTTCTTGGGCTCGGACGCGGTGACGGCGGGGGCTTCCGTGACCGGCTCGCCCTTGCCGGACAGGGCAGGACGCGGCTCGGTCCGGACGGGGATGCCGCGCGGAGCCCGGGCGCCGCCGCGCATCCGTTCCAGCCGCTCCGCCCTGGCGGCCGCATCCTTGAACAACGGGATCCTGGCATAGAGCTGGAGCGCCCGATCCAGCTCTCCCTCCGTCTCGTAGAGCCCGGCCAGTTCATAGCGCAGGGGGTCGCCCGCCGTCCCCTCGCTGCGCGGGTCCCCTAGCGCGCCTTCCAGCACGGCGCGCGCTGCGCGGGCCTCACCCCGCTCCCGCCAGCAGCAGGCCAGCTCGACGGAGGCCTCAAGGAAGGCGGTCGGGCCGCCGACGGCGATCCGGAGCTCCTCGATCGCCTCCTCCCACAGGCCCAGACGCCGGTAGGCGGCCCCCAGCTCGAGGTGCCCTTCGTAGTCGAGAAGAGTCTCCCCCGCGTCCGCAGCTTCGGGGGAAACCGGCTGGGCCTGGGGCTGTGCGCATCCACCTGCTTCCACACCTGTCCCGATGACCGTTTCGAGCGCGTCCTGCGCGGGCGCTTCCGCTGGGGCGAACGGGGCGGACACCTCCTCCGCGTTCTCCCTCGTTCCGGCCTCCTCCGCAAGCCAACGGGCCGCGCCCGAGGGTGCCGCCGCGGCCGGGGGTGGCGGCTCCGCCGCCGGCCTCGTCTCAAAGAGCGGCGCGTACCGGGTCACCAGCGCGTTCGCCGGGTCGAGGAGTCTGATCTTGGCATACAACTCGAGCGGCAGGGTCGGATACTCCGGGTCCGGATGCGCCAGCAGGTGCTCCAGCGCCTTCCCATACTGGGCTGCCGCCGCGGCCACCTGGCCGGTCTGCTCGTAGAGTTGCCCCAGCAACTCGGTAAAGACCACGCACCCGGGGTCCGCCTGCAGGTACTCCCGGATCATGGATTCCGCCAGCGGAAAGTCCTGCGCACGCATCGCCGACTCGGCCAAAAACTTAAACTCCGATTGCGCGATCGCCACAAGGCCGCGGCGTAGATGCAGCGTCGCGAGCAGTCGGCAGATCTCGGGATCGCCGGGTTCCGCGGAGAGCAGCTCCGTGAGCAGGGTCTCCGCCGCCTCGTATTGGCCCTGCCCCGTGAGGCGGAGCGCCCGATTGATGCTACCCTGCCGGCCGCCCTCGCCGGGCTCGCTCAGGCGCAACAGGGTCGCTGGCGCCGGCTCCGCCCCTGGCGCCTCGACCTCGCCCGGCTCTCCGTCGAGGGTGCGCAACAATTGCTGTGCCTCTGGATACCCCGGCTCGATACGGAGCGCCGAGAGGCATGCCTCCCTGGCCTCGGCGGGACGTTGTTGCGCCAGGCACTCGCGTCCCAGGGCCACGAAGGCCTCGGCCGCCTCCGCCCGCCGATTCTCCTGCAAACACTGAGAAGCCAGCTTCTGCCGCACCTCCACTTGCGAGGAATCGAGGCCGACGATCATCCGGTAGATCTCGATGGCGTCGGCCGTCCGCCCTTCTTTGAGATAGCCCTTCGCCAGGACCAGGTAGTCCGAAATGGCATTGTTGAGGAGGCCGCGCTCGGCATTCAGGTCGCCGAGTTGCTTGTAGATGGCGTACCGGCCGGGATCAACCTTGAGGATCTTCTTGTACACGGCGATGGCCTTCAGGGGCGCCCCGGCCGCCTGAAAGGCGCTGGCCGCCGCCAGGTACGCCTCGACGGCTTCGCCCAGCGCGTTTCGCTTGAGGTGCAGATCGCCGATCGTGTTGTGGATGGTGCCGTCGGTGGGAGCGAGCGCGGCCAGTTTTTTCCATTCCGCGATCGCCTTGTCGTACTGACCGCGGGACGCGTACAACTGAGCGTTTTCGAGAATGGCCGTCTTATCGGGCGGCAAGGAACACGCTCCGCATCGCCCGCAGACCTAGCAGCTTTGGAGGAGGTTGTCAAGAA
>CAZTUO010000017.1:4586-18703 GCA_964616355.1 uncultured Nitrospira sp. | reverse complement strand
GGGGGCCCCCCGGCTCGGAACGGATTCGTGGCCGGCTCAGGAGGACGCCGGCATTTTCATGACGTTCGCCGCCTGAGGCCCCTTGGCCCCTTGGACAATGTCGAACTCGACGCTTTCCCCTTCCTTCAGGGTCTTGAACCCCTCCCCCTGCAGGGCCGAATAATGGACGAAGACATCCTCCCCGTTTTCCAACCGTATGAATCCGAACCCTTTCCTATCGTTAAACCACTTAACCGTGCCCTTGCTTCTCACAGGATCCTCCTTTCCCGAGCAGCCCCACCAACACGGGTGCGCAGACCCTCCCGGAATCCTCTACGGTCGGCGACGCCAAAAAAATACCGCAGAAGGCCAACCCCCTGCGGTAGCGTGAACTGGGTAAACATGCGCATGTGCATCCCGAAAAACGGGGCAGCATTTAACACAGGCTCTGGAGGTTGTCAAGCAACTTTCTCCACGCTGGTCCCGCTGCGTCCGGACGCTGTCAAGCACAAGTCGCCGGACCTCTCACGATCATTCGGTTTACAACCTGTGGAAAATCCAGTATATTGCGCCATCGCTTGCCGACCGGCGCGAGGGCCTGTTGCGGAACATCCTATCGCGGTACATCTTCACGGAGCTCCTTTCTCCCTTTCTGCTCAGCCTCGGGGCACTCTGTTTCGTGATGTTGACGAAGGAGCTGCTCCGGTTGGTCGAGTTGCTCGTCTCCAAGGGGGTGGGCTTCCTCGCCGTCCTCAAGGTGTTTCTCCACCTGCTGCCGTCGTTTCTCGTGCTGACGCTCCCCATCGCGGGCATCATCGCCTCGATCACCGCCTTCAGCCGGTTCTCCTACGACAAGGAGCTCGTCGCCATGCAGGCGGCCGGGCTGAGCCTCACCCGGCTGACCCGCCCCGTGCTGCTTTTCTCCTGCCTGGTGTTCGGCCTGACGTTGTTCCTGTCCCAGTGGGGACAGCCCTGGAGCAACGTCTCGCTGAAGAAGCTGGCCCTGAGCCTCCTGCGCGATCGGCTCGTGCTCGCTCTCGACCGCGGGGTGTTCAACGAGCCGGTGCCGCACATGGTGATCTACGTCCCGGACACCCATGGGGGGGAGCGGGCCACGGGGATCTTCATTGCGGACCGACGCACCCCGGGCGATGCGCGCATCATCGTCGCCGAGAGCTACACGGTCCTCCACGACCCGGTCCGCCAGCAGGTGGGCATCCGTTTGCAGAACGGCACCATTCACGTCAAGCCCCAGGACATCGAGCAATACCACCGGGTGAGCTTCTCCACGTACGATCTCAAACTGAGCCTGGATCAGAGCCTCTACGCGCCGGTGGAGGAGCGCCCGTCGCGCCAGGCAATCCTGGAGCAGCTCGACCGGACGGGCTGGCAGGACACCGGGGCGCGGCGGCGCCTCATGGAGCATTACAAGGATCTGGCCTTCCCGACCGCCTCCCTGATCTTCGGCCTGCTCGGCGTGCCCGTCGGGATCGTCTCGAAACGCTCCGGCCGGATCGGCGGGTTCGCCGTCGGCGTCGTGATCGTCGTCGTCTATTACGTACTCAACGTGCTCTGCGAGTTCCTCGTCACAACCTTGATCCTCCCGCCTTTCGCCGGCGCGTGGCTGCCGAACGGCGTCTTCTTGGTCCTGACCAGCGTGCTGTTCTACCGCGTGAGCCGGGCGTGAGCCCCGATGCGGATCCTGTTTCGATACTTGCTGCGGGAATACGCGAAGGTGTTCCTGATATGCTTCGCAGGATTGCTGACCGTCTATCTCGTGGTGGATTTCTTCGAGAAGATCCGGCGGTTCCTTCACTACGACGCGCAGATGCTGACCGTCCTCCAGTATTTCCTGTTGAAGACGCCCGCCATCTCCCTGCAAATCGCGCCGCTCGCAGTCCTGATGGCCACACTCCTCACGATGGGGCTCTTCTCCCGCAACAACGAGATCACCGCGATGCGGAGCTGTGGGATCAGCCTCGCCCGGATCGCGTCGCCGTTCCTCCTGTTCGCCGTCGCAGTGGCGTCGGGGTTGCTGGGCGCCACTGCGACGGTGATCCCCCTGGCGAACGCCCGCGCGGAATTCGTCAAGGCGGCCCTGATCGAAAAGAAGCAGACCCCGCGGACCTTGAAGAGCGATCATCCATGGATCCAAATCGGGCCACGGGCGCTGATGAACGTAGAGGTCGTGGATCCGGACGGGACGAGCCTGCGGGGGGTGAGTCTCTACCAGCTCGGCCCCGGCTTTACGCTGGAGGAGTTCACGGAGGCCCGGGAGGCGCGCTTCACCGGCCAGGGCTGGATGCTGCTGGACGGCGTCCACCGGCGTCTGCTCCCGAGCGGCCGGCTCGACATCAGCCTCTTCGATCGGCAGCGGCTCGCCATGACCCAGACGCCCGAGGACCTCCATGCCTCGCTCGCACTGGAGCCGGAGGAGATGACGCTGCCGGAGGTTCGAGACTACGCCGAGCGGCTGCGGCGCGACGGCTATAACGTGGCCCGCATCCTCACGGACTACTACGCCCGAATCGCCTTTCCCTTCGCCAGCCTGATCATGGCCCTCGTCGGCATCGCCTTCAGCCTCCGGCGCGCCGGGGTCCGCGGCGGCGGGATGGCCTTCGGCATCGGCCAGGCGTTAGTGATCGGATTTCTGTACTGGTCCACGCACTCGATCGGGATCGCGCTGGGACGCAGCGGGGTGCTCGCCCCGATCCTCGCCGGGTGGGTAGCGAACCTGCTGTTCCTCTGCTTCGGCGGATACCTGTTCCTCAGAGTCAGACAGTAGGCGCCGGCTCGAGGCACGAGTCGGCGACGGGCGCGACCGGGTGACGCCCGCTCCCAGGGGCCCTGCGCCGCGTGTCCGGCGCGCAGGATAAGTTGATTTCAAGGCAGGCTTGGGGTAAAAGAAGGGCGGTTCCGAAGTGGGCGGCGCCGCCGGGAGGTCATGGCCAAGCGAGTTGTTATCACCGGACTGGGGGTAGTCTCGCCGATCGGGATCGGCGTGGACCAGTTCTGGAAGTCCGCCCTCGAGGGACGATCCGGGATCTCCGCCATCCGGTCCTTCGGAGAATTTCCGATGGAGAGCTACCGGTCCCGCGTCGCCGGGCAGGTGCTGGATTTCACGCCGACCCAATACCTGGACTCAACCCAGGCCGAGCGCGTGGACCGCTACGCCCAGTTCGCGCTGGTCGCCGTGAAGGAGGCGATGGCGGATGCGGGGTTGCGGCTCGACCGCGAGGACCCGCACCGCATCGGCGTCATCGTCGGGGCCGGGATGGGCGGGATGGTCATGGGCGAGCGGGAGATCACCCAGCTCTACCACAGCCAGAAGCCTCACCGGGTGCATCCCAACTTCATCCCGACCATCACGCTGAACTCGGCCTCCGGCATCGTCGCCGTGGCAACCGGCGTCCGGGGCCTGAACCTCACGATCTCGACCGCCTGCTCCTCCAGCGCCCACGCCCTTGGCCAGGCCCTCACGAGCATTCGGAGCGGCCAGGCCGATGTGGTCATCGCGGCGGGGGCCGACGCCAGCATCACCCCGCTCGTGTTCGCCGGCTTCTGTTCGCTGCGCGCGCTGTCCACCCGGTTCAACGACCGGCCGGAGCGGGCCTCCCGCCCCTTCGATCGGGCACGCGACGGGTTCGTGATGGGGGAAGGGGCCGGCGCCCTGATCCTTGAATCCCTCACCCACGCGCGCCGGCGCGGCGCCCGCATCTACGCTGAGGTGGCCGGTTACGGCGCGACGAGCGAGGCCTACCACATGGTGATCCCCCGCGAGGACGGCGAAGAGGTGGCCGCCACCATCGAGATGGCGCTCCGCGACGCCCGGGTTTCTCCGGCTCAGGTGGACTACGTGAATGCCCACGCGACCTCGACCCCGATCGGCGACGCGGTCGAGGTGCGGGCGCTGCGGCGTGTGTTCCAGGCCCGCGCGGACGACCTCGGCGTGAACGCGACCAAATCCATGATCGGCCACACCCTGGGGGCCGCGGGGGCCATCGGGGGGATCGTCTGCGCCCTCACCCTCAGCACGGGATTGGTGCACCCGACCATCAACTACGAGGACCCCGATCCGGTCTGCGCCCTGCCCGGGATCTCCTCCAAGACTCAGGAGCGGCGCCTTCGAGTAGCTCTGCTGAACGCCTTCGGGTTCGGCAGCAACAACGCGGCGGTAGTGTTCAAGCAGTACCGATAGCGCCCGCGGGGGTCAGCCGACACCTGGGCCAGGAGACCTTAAGCGCATGCAGAACCAGTCAGCGATCGCTGAGCGAATCCAGACCGCGCTCGCCCAGTACCTCAAGCGCGACCCCGGCACGATCCAGCCCGACATGGCGTTGCGCGACGACCTCGGGCTCGACTCTATGGCCACGATCGAGCTGCTGTTCCGGATCGAGGAAGCCTTTGACCTGCAGATTCCCGACGAGGATCTGCAGAAGCTCTCGACCGTCGCCGACGTGATCACCTACGTCGAGGGCCGGCTCGCGCCGCCGCCACCGTCGAGCCCCGCTGCATCGCCGGCCCGCCGCCCCTCCGCGAAGAAGAAGGACTAGCCCCGGCATGGGCGAGCCCGCGACTCCGGTTCCGCTCAAACTAGCAGACCTTGCCCAGGCGATCGGCGGGCGGTTGCTGGGCCCCGACGACGCCACCGTCGTCGGGGTCTCCAGCCTGGAGGAGGCAGGACCGTCGGATCTCACCTATGTCGCCTCGGACCGCTTCCTGAAGGTCGCGTTCGCCTCCCGCGCCGGGGCATTCGTGGTCTCGCGCGAGATACCGAGCCTCGCCCGCCCGCAGATCGTCGCTGCCAACCCGGCCTACGCCTTCGCGCGCATCGTCGAGCGGTACTTCACCCGTCCCTACCGGCCGCGGGGCGTCGCCGAGCTGGTCGTCAAGGGTCAGGATGTCTCGATCGGGCCCGACGTGTCCATCTGGCCGTTCGTCACCCTGGGCGACCGCGTCCGGATCGGCGCTCGGGTTACGCTCTACCCGGGCGTCTTCGTCGGCGACGACTCGGAGATCGGGGACGACAGTGTGCTCTACCCCAACGTCACGGTCCGCGAGGGATGCCGCCTGGGCGCCCGCGTCATCGTCCACAGCGGCACCGTGATCGGCAGCGACGGGTTCGGCTATATCCAGCACGAAGGGCGCCACCAGAAGGTGCCGCAGATCGGCGGCGTCGTGATCGAAGACGACGTGGAGCTGGGCGCCAACGTCACGGTGGACCGGGCCACCTTCGGGCACACGCTCATCAAGCGGGGGACCAAGGTGGACAACCTGGTCCAGATCGCCCACAACGTCACGATCGGCGAGCACAGCATCCTGGTCGCCCAGGTCGGCATCGCCGGCAGCACGACGATCGGACACCACGTCATGGTCGGCGGGCAGGCCGGCATCACGGACCATATCCGGATCGGGGATCAGGTGAAGATCGCTGCGCGGGCGGGGGTGAACCGGAGCCTACCGTCAAACCAGGTGGTGGCGGGCGCACCGGTCATGCCCGCCGACGTGGCGCTCAAGGCCCACGCGATGATCCCGCTCCTCCCGGAGCTGCGCCAACACATCCGCGAGCTGGAACAGCGCGTTCGCATGCTCGAAGCGCGCGCTGCCTCCGCAAGGCACAAGGCACGAGGTCCACAGCAAAAGTAACAGGCTCCAAGTAGAGGCAGAACTCGTCTTTTGCTTTGTTACTGCTGCCTGCTGCCTTCGCGGAGAACTCTCCGCCAGAAAAACATTTTGGCCCAGCAGAACGCAGCCCATGGCATGGCGAAGGCCGCCAGTGCATCCACCTGTCCGGAGTACGCGCTCCAGGCTCCTAGGCCGAGCAGCCCCCCCGTCCCGAGGACATAGCCCAGCGGCACGAGGCTCCGCCCCGGATGCGCCAGGGGCGGCCCGAGCGGGTCCTTTTTTCCCTTCCTGGGCCCGCTCTTCATGAAGAGCTTTTGGCGTGCCGCAAAGTACCAGGGGTGCTCGCGCAGCACGTAGCGGTGGTAGCGCGTCTGCGCCCACCCGAGCAGCCCGCCCGCCAGCATCAGCCCGCTCGTCTGCATAAAGGAAGCCTTGGTATAGGTCTCGAAGAAAAACTGATAGACCAAGGCGAAGGTGCCGGCCACCAGGCAGACGAGCCCGAGCAGGCCCGCGGGAAAGAGGATGTGTTGCTTCACGTAGTCCCGCGCCCGTTCAAGCTCGTCTTCCTGGCGCTTCGCAGTAATGATTTTCGGCATGACCCAACGGAAGCGAGCGAACGTCGGCCCTCAGGACCCGGCACTCTGGTCGGACGGCGGGGCGGAGTCGGCGGGCTGCTCCTGCGTCGGAATCCGGTAGCGCTCGGCGGCCCAGGCGCCGAGGTCCAGTAGCTTGCACCGCTCCGAGCAGAATGGCCGCCACGGGTTCCCCTCCCAGACGGACTCGCGGTGACAGAGTGGACATCGGATGGTCATGGCGGATTATAGCAACCTGCTGCGAGCGTGTGAATTGTGGACAGCCGACCGTTGGCCGGCAAGGCCACCGGCCTTTCTTCAGCCCAGATCGGCAGTTCGGCGGATCAGACCGGCCGAGGTGCGTCCCTGGGCTGCCCGTGCAAGGCGGATTACGCCATCCTCACGTCTGGAGCAGGATTTCGGCTTCTCAATCCCTCGGGCGGGCCTGCCGCAAGGCAGATCACGCACCTTGTCGCACGCCCTCCGTGCCAGAAGCCTCGACGGCCACGCGCAGCCTCGCAAGAAAGATCACCTCTGTCCACAAAATTTGGGGATGGATTGTGGATAAGCGTGTGAATCCGATGCGCCGCGGCGAAGCCTGTGCCGCAAGTAGCAAACTGCACAAAATTTAGGCTACAAATCTCCAGGGAAATCAGTCTATTCCGCAATCTTGGGTGAGGCAGGACTCGGTCCCCCAAGATGTAGGAGTTGCCGGCTCCGTTCTGATGGCTGAGGCGAGGGCCGACCTCACTCGGCCGTTGGAGGCATCTGGGCTCCCGCCAGGGACAGCAGCACATCCAACCTGGCCTGGACCGCCGCGAACCTTTGTGGGGGAACTGTAATCCGCCCGGCCGCCGCAATCCGGACGAAGGACCGGAGCCCGTGGAGGAAGGTCTCAAGGGCCGTCGCCCCGACGTCGCCGGCCGCCGACTCCATCGGCTCGATCTCCTGAAGCACCGTCTCGGCGCAGGCAGCGGCCCCGGCGCCTGCGCCGACGGCCCCCTGGAGGGCTGCGAGCGCCTGCCGGAGCGCCGGCAGGCGGGCTTGGACCTCGGTCAAGAGATACCGATTGCGCTGCTCCCACTCGTCGAGCCGGCGCATCACGACCGGCTCCGGCTCCGCGGCGGCCGCTTCCTCAGGCGGCACGGACCGGTCACGGTCTGCGACGAGGGTCGGAGCCCCCGAGGCCTCGCCAGTCCCCGGAACCGTCCCGGACTCCACCAGCCGCGCCACAGCCAAGTGGAGCGCACGCACCCCTCCCTTCAGCGCGCCGAAGGCCGGCGACGAGGCGGGCGCCAGCTCCACCTGTAACACTTCCACGAGCGGGAGCAAGGCGAACGCCGCCTGCTCGATCGTCGGCTGCTCGACCGTCGCCGCCGAGCCGCCGAGATTCGTCAAAGCCCGCTGGATGGTCGCGAACACCCCGGCCAGCCTACCCGGCTCGCTGCAGCCTTCCAGCTCGTGCAGGGCGGCCTCAAGCTGGTCCAGCCACTCCCGGGCCTCGAGGGCGAACAGCTCCCGCACTTCGTCGAGAAAGGCGTCATCCGGTGAAGCCGCCATGGCGTAGTGCCCCAGTCCGTCTCTATGCTAGGCCAGGGCCGTCGTCCCGGGCAGGCCCCTCCATGAGGGGCGGCAGGTCGCCTTCAGGCAAGAGCGAGGCGAGCCGCGCGATTTCCGCCAGCCGGCCCGCGAGTTCCCGTTCCCGGCTGCGGAGCCGGTCCAAGACGCGCTCGCTGTCCGCAAGCCGCTCCCGAAGCGCGGCCACTTCCTCCAGCGCCCACGCGCACTCGGCCGGCTCATCCTCCCTGACTGGCCGGGCCCGTTCCTCCGCCAGCACCGCCGCCAGGGCGGCGACTTGGCCCGTCAGGTGCTCCGCGCGGGCCTGTGCCTCCGTCAAAGCCGTCTCGATCTCCCCCGCGCGATGCGCGACGGCCTGCAGCTCGCCGATCCGGCCGTGCAGCTCGACAATCTTAGCCTGCGCCTCGGCCAACGCCGTCTGCATCTCCTCCATCGCCTCCAGACGTCGCCTGAGCTCCGTGGAGCGCGCCTGCTCACCCGCCAAGGCGGCTTCCAACTCCCGGATCCTCGCCGACGCCTGGCGAAAGGCCTGGAGCTGCTCCTCCGTGATCCGGTACACCTTGGGCGCGGCGGGCGGCGGGGCTGGCTCCCTAGCCGCCACGGCACCGCCCGGTTGAACGACCGGGGCCGGCGGCGACGCTTGCGGTTTGGCGAGCAGGGCGAGCACCTGATCGCGCAGGCTCGTACCCTGGAACGGCTTCTTGACCACCCCGTCGGCGCGACAGGAGACTGCCTGGCGGGTCACCTCCTCATTGACGATGCCTGTGATCAGGAGGACCCGCGTGTCGGCCAACCGCGGATCGCTGCGGACGTAGGCGCAGACGTCGTACCCGCTACGATCGGGCATGATGACGTCCGAGATGACGAGATCCGCCCGGTCCTGGGCCAGCCAAGCGAGCGCTTCCTCCCCGCTGGCCACGAACACCACGTCAAGCCCCGCCTCGGCAAGCTGGCGCTCGGCCACCTTCCGGACCGTGATGCTGTCGTCGGCGAACAGAATTTTCGGCATACCGTCCCCGGTTCGGGCCTCAGCCGGCCTCGCCCAACGCCGCGAGAGAATAGAGCAGCACGTCCTGTCCGCCGATCGGGCAGACGCCCAGACAATCGGGGGCCGGCGAGGCCGCCGGCCGGACGGCGGCCACCTCGACGGCGTGGATCGTCGGCAGGTCCGAATCAATCCGCAGGGCCAACGGCCCCCGGCGGTGGCGCGCTACCAGACAGAGCGGCGCCTCCCCTGCCACCTGCACGCCGAGCCGCGCCGCCAAGTCGTACACCGGCAGAACCTCCTCGCCGTACCGCAGCAAGGCGTTGACGTAGGGGGTGTCGCTGGGGACCGGCATGGCCTCGGCCCACGGCCTCACGCCGCCGACCTCCTCCACCCTGGCCGCCAGCCGGCGCCCTCCAACCGAGAACAGGACGACGGTGCAGGTCTTCGGCGCCGCCGGGGTCTCAGATGTCAGCCCACGGAGCGTCTTTCCCATCGGTCACTTCCTCGATCACGATCCCGTCCACCGCCTCCACGCCAGCCGCCGGCTCGCTCGCCACTGTCGCAGCCAGCTCCAAGACGGGCCGGGCGGCGTCGGCCTCCACTGGCTGCCCCTGCCCTTCGCCGACCGGCTCGGCCTCGATCCAGGTGCCGGAGCGAGCCACCCCACCCTCGTGCTTCTCCAGACCCCAGGGGTTGATCACGAAGGCAAGTCCGTCGCCGAACAGGAAGAGGCCGGCAAACCGTTCCCGCTCGGAACCCGAAAAGTGGGCGGGCAAGGGACGGATCGCCTGTGGCTCGACGTCCGTCAGCCCCAGCACCTCGTCCACGTCGAACTGCTCGGCGTGCGTGTCGGTCCCCACCAGGATCACGCCGCCGGAGCGTGCCGGGACGTCGCGATGCAGCCCCAGTCTGGTCCCCAAGTCAGCGACGAGCCCATGGTCCGGCGGGCCGAGTGCGGCTGCCTCCGGCAGGCGGAGGCCGCGCACGGCCTCCGCGGGGACGGCAAACCGGCTCCGCCCGCAGGCCACGACGAGGAACTGCCGTGGCCCCGACGGCGCGGGACCAGCCTCTGGCCGACCCCGGAGGCTCATAGACGGACGCGCAGCCTGGCGCGCTCCCCCGTGACCGCTCGTGCGTTCACGCCCGGACTCCCGCCGCACCGCCGATGCGCTGCTCGACCTCCTGGATCAACGCGCGTTCCTCCACGGGCTTGGTGACATACCCGGAGGCGCCCATGCTGAGAGCCATCTGCCGGTGCTTCTCCGCCGCGCGTGTCGTCATCACGAGAATCGGCGTCGCTTTCGTCCGGGGCCGCTCGCGGAGCGCCTGAATGACCTCGTACCCGTTGAGCTTGGGCATCTCCAGATCCGTGATGATCAGGCGATAGCGTCCTTCGGACGCCCTGCGCAAGCCATCCTCTCCGTCCACGGCCGTGTCCACCCGATAGCCGGCTCCCTCCAGCATGCGCCCGACGAACTTGCGGACGCTCAGCGAATCATCAATCAAGAGCAGGTGTGGCACCGTGCCCAGCGCCTCCTCGACCGCCTCGGGGAGCCCGTCGCCCACCCCGGGCCCGGCCACCGCCGCAGGCGGCGCGCCAGCCAGGGCTTCGACCGGCCGTCCGGCCGCCAGGAGTCGGGCCGGGTCGAGGACGAGCACCACGCCGCCTTCAGGATCGAGCGTCGCCCCGGCAAAGGGCGTCTCCCGCAAGAGGCGGAGCGACCCCAGCGGCTTGATCACGATCTCCTGCTGCCCCAGGAGGTCGTCCACCGCCAACCCCGCGAGCCCGGTGGCCGTCCGCACGATCACGACTGGCGACGCCACGGAGGCGGTCGCCGACTCCTGCCCCAACAGGGCGGCCAGCATCTTGACCTCGACCGTCTGCTCCCCAACCTGGAGCACCATCCGGCCGGCGACGTCCTGCAGGGTCCCGGCCTGCGGCTGGACGACCTCGCGAATGCTGGAGAGCGGCACCGCATACCGTTGCTCCCCGACTCGCACGAGCAGGGCTGCCGTGATCAGCAGGGTCAGCGGCAGCGTCAACGTAAATTTCGTCCCGACCCCTGGCTCGGTCTCGATGGAGATGTGGCCGCTCATCGCCTCGATCGCTCGCTTGACCACGTCGAGCCCCACGCCCCGCCCCGCCTGGTCTCCAACCGAGTCCGCCGTCGAGAAGCCAGGCAGGAAGATCAGCTTGATCGCCTCGGCCTCGGGGAGGCTCGCGGCCAGCTCCGGCCGGAGCACCCCCAGCGCGATGGCCCTGGCCGTGATCTTCGGGAGATCCAGCCCGGCCCCGTCGTCCTCCACCTCGATGACCACAGTGTTGCCCCGGTGCGCCGCGTGCAGGTAGACGGTCCCCATCGCCGGCTTCCCCTTCGCGACCCGGACCGCCGGCGACTCGATGCCGTGCGCGACCGCGTTCCGGACCAGGTGCACGAGCGGATCCACCAACCGCTCCACCACGCCCGTATCCACCTCGGTCCGTTCGCCTGAGGTCACGAGGGTCACCTCCTTGCCCGTCGCCCGCGCCATCTCCCGGACCGCCCGGCGGAACCGCGTAAACGGCGTGCCGATGGGGACCATGCGGGCGCGCGCGATCTCGTCCCGCATGCCGAGGCTGAGGTGGTGGAGCTGGCCCATATCCTCCCGCGCCTTGCGGATCGAGACGTTGAGCTGCGCCATGGACTCGGCGACGTCGGCCGAGACCTCGGCGAGGCGGCGGGCCAGGATATTGACGTCGTCGTAGCGATCGAATTCCAGGTGGCCGAAGGCGGCCGTGATCGGCGGGCTCGGCGTCGCGGCGCCTTCCGCCGCGACCTCGGGCAGCGTGAAGGCATGCTTCTCCTCGAACGTCCGCACGCAGTCGAGCATCCGCTGCTTGCACGCCAGCACTTGCTGGGAGAGCTGCTCCAGCCCCCGGATCCGCTGCTCCAGCCGGCCCCGGCTGATGACCAGCTCGCCGACGAGGTTGAGCAGCCGCTCGAGCCGCTCGCGGCTGACGCGAATGACCGCGCCCTCGACGCTGTCGCCCGACGGCGCCGGTCGGCTGGCCGGCTCCTCCGACCGGGCCGCCGCATCCCGCCCGACGGGCTCCGCTGCAACTGTCGGGGGAGGAGCGGGCGCCGCGCCCGGCTCGACTCCCTGCAACCGCTCCAGGACGACGGCAAAATCCCGCCGCGTCTCGCTCAGCGTCCGCTCGTCGCGCCGCATGAGCAGCCGAATCACGTCCACGACGCGGAAGAGCAGGTCCGCCAGCGCCGGCGTCATCCGCATCCGCCCCTCGCGGATGGCGCCCATGAAGTCCTCGACGTGGTGGATCAGATCCCCGATCGCGGTGAACCCCACCGTGTAGGCCGAGCCCTTCAACGTGTGCGCCGTGCGGAAGAGCTGTTGGATCGTGTCGGGGTCCTCCCCGTGGGTGTCCAGCTTGAGCAGGGTCGTCTCGATCCCGTCCAGATACTCCTGGGCCTCGGGCGCGAAATAGGAGAAGATCTCGGGATCAAGATGGGGAAGGAGATACGAATCGGGGAAGGCCTCTGCCGCGGCAGCCGGTGCCGGCTCCGCGGCGGGCCCGGAGCCCGTCGCTCGAGGGGGCTCGTCCGCATCCTCGCGTCCGGTCCGCGCGACGCAGTCCAGCCGTGCCCGGATGGCCTCCGCCAGCTCTCGCAGGCGGGCGACGCGCGCGGGCCAGTCCGGGCCCGGCGGATCGGGGAGCGCATCGAGCAGGTGCTCCAATTCCTCGGCCAGGCCTGCCGTGACGGAAAACCCGTAGAGGGCCGCGGAACCCGACAGCGTATGCGCGTGCAGGTAGGCGTCGCGGAGGCTGCCGGGCGGCGGCAGCGTGCCACCCTCGGGGTGCAGGGCGGCGGCGATCCGGCCGAGCCCCGCCGCCGCCTCATCCAGGAACACCCCGAGCAGGGAGTCCCGATGGGAATCCGTACCCATAGTCCTGAGCCGCGGTCAGGCGACCTTAAACTGGGCGACCGAAGCGCGCAGGCTCTCGGCCAGCTTGGCCATCTCTTCCACGGTCAGCCGGGTCTCCTCCGCGGCCTTCTGGGTTGAGGCGGCGCCCCGGGTGATCTCCTTGATGGAGCGGCCGACCGCCTCGGTCGCCTCGGTCTGGTGCAACGACGACTGGGCGATCACCTGGGCCAGCTCCGCCGACCGCTGGGCGATGCGGGAGATCTCTTGGAACACATCGCCGGTCTTCAGCGCGGAGGCCGAAGCGGCCTCCACCGCCTGCGTCTCGTGCTCCATCGCGATGACCGCCTCCTGGGTCTCGGTCTGGATCATCTTGACCAGGTCGGCGATCTCCTTGGTCGCCTGGGTCGAGCTCTCCGCGAGCTTCCGCACCTGATCCGCGACGACCGCGAACCGCGCCCCAGCTTCCCCGGCGCCGGCTGCCTCGATCGCCGCATTCAGCGCAAGCAGGTTCGTCTGGGAGGCAATTTCGCGGATGGTGGACACGATCTGGGAGATCTCCAGCGACCGGTCGCCGAGCCCTTTCACCTGCTTGGCCATCCGCTGCACCGCGACGCGGATGCTCTGCATGTCCTGCACGGTCTCCTGCACCGCGGTGCGGCCCCGCTCGGTCGCCGTCAGGGTCTGCCGCGCGCTCTCCGAGGACGCCCCGGCGGTCTCCGCCACCTGCCGCATCGCGCGGGTGAGGCCTTCCACCGCCTCCAGGGTCCGATTGGACTCCTCGGTCTGGCGCTGCGCCGTGCCGGCCATCTGGCCCGCGGCCTCCCGCAGCGTGCCGGCCGACTCGTTGACCCGCTCGGCCGAATCCCGGACCTGCCGCATGAGCTGGCCCACCCGCTCCAACATGAGGTTGAACGCGTCCGCCAAGTTGCCGAACATGTCGGCCGTGACCTCGCCGCGCTTGGTCAGGTCGCCCTTGCTCACCTCGGACACCAGAACCAGGAACTCCACCAGACGCCGCTGCAACTGGTTCCGCTCCTCCTCAGTCTGGACCAGCTTCGTGATCCGATCGAGCATGGTGTTGAACGCCGCCGCCATCTGGCCCAGCTCGTCCTTGCCCTCCAGGCGGGCCCGGGCCTGCAGCCGGCCGGCCGCCGCCTGCGCCGCGACCTCTGCGATGTGCGTCACGCCCGCCGCGAAGAGCCGGGCCAGCGCGTAGCCGATCCCCAACCCGAGGACGATTGCGACCAGCGCGCCGACCACCATGAGGCGCGTGCGGTCCGCCGCCACGACCTGCCCCGCCTCATTGAGGTCCCGGGCGACCTCCCGGACGGTGTTCAGCAGCGTGCGCACCCGCTGGGTCGCCTCGCTGTACTGACCGGCGACCTCCACGGAGATCGCCAGCGTCCCCAGGTCGCGCATGAGCCCCTGTTGCTCCGCACTCAAGCCGGGCG
>CAZTUO010000017.1:0-4555 GCA_964616355.1 uncultured Nitrospira sp. | reverse complement strand
CGCGCCCTCCGTCGCCGCAAAGTAGGCGTCCAGGCTCGCGGCCAGCGCCCGGTATTCTTTGGCCTCGTCCCCGCCGCTCCGCGAGACGTGCATCTCGCCCGCAGCGTAGAGCGCCAGCGGCGCGAGCGTCTTGCTTTTCAGATCCGGCAGGCCCTGGATCGCCTCGTCGAAGTCCGCCTTGCGGGTCATGCGGCCCGCCCGCAGGACAGCGTCGTGGTAGAGGCCGAGGTTGCTGCTGACCGTCCCGAGGTTGGCCAGCGCCACGGTCGAGTTGGCATACACGCTCTGCAACTGCTTGCCGAGGTCGCGGAGCCCCAGCACACCGACGTACCCCACCGCCACGATGATGGCGCCGACGGCCGCGAAGCCCAGCATCAGCTTCGTCTGCGTCTTCAGATCACGAAACCATTGGCGGAATCCGCGCAGCCCCATGGCTTCCCTCCATTCCGCGCTAGGCGGATCGTCTCACTCGCTCAGCCCGTGTCCCGTTTGTCCACACTGGCGAGCAGGGTGGGCACCTCGACCACCCCGCCCATCCGGCCGTCCATCTTCAGGAGCGCGGAGAGGAACGCCTGCGGGCCGCCCCCCTCCCGCGACGGCACCGGCAAGAGGTCCTCCCGCCGCGCGGCCCGGAGCTCCGGGACCGTGTCCACCAGCACGCCCGCGACCTGCGCCCCGTGCCGGATGACGACCGCGACGCGCGGCGGCGGCCCCGTGACCGGCAGCCCGACCACCAGCCGGAGGTCCACGAGCGGCAGCACGACGCCCCGGAGGTTCGTGACCCCGACCAGCGCCGGCGGCATCCCGGGTACCGGAGTGATCGTCTCAACGACGAACACCTCCTGCACGTGCCGGAGGTCCACGGCGAGCAATTCCCCCGCCACGCTGATCAGGCAGACCTGGAGCGCCGACTCCCGCTGCACCCCAGACGGTTGGGCCGGCGCGAGGGACTGGTCCACGGGCTCCTCACAAACTGCCGACCGGCTCAGGCGAGCGCCTTCTTGATCGCCGCCAAGAGGTCCTCCGCCTTAAAGGGCTTGACTACGTACCCGTTCGCCCCCTGCTGCTGTCCCCAGAACTTGTCGCTGTCCTGGCCCTTCGACGTGCACAGGACGAGGGGGATGCGCTTGAACCGGTCGTCGTTCTTCAGATCCCGGCACACCTGGTATCCGTTCCGCCCGGGCATGACCACATCCAGCAGGATGAGATCCGGCTGGTCCACGACCAGCTTCTCCTCCAGCTTCTCGGCGCTGTTGTAGGTGACGACCGTGTAGTTGGCCGCCTTCAGGTAGGACGTGATCAGTTGTGCGTCCGCGTTCGAGTCCTCGACCACGACGATCTTGCTCATTGCCGCTGAACCTCCCTCGCCTCAACCCGCGTTCCCTCGCGTTACCGGACCGGCAGCACAAGGCTGATCGCCCCGGCCAGATCCCCTTCCTTGTACCCTTCCTTCTTCATCCCGGTGATGTCGCGCTCCCCCTTAGGCTCGCCGTGGCAGACGAGACAGCGGGCGCCGGCATACTCGGGAGCCATCATGCGCAGGACCGGTTTCCCGTCCATGACCACGGTCTTGCTGTACCCCTGGCCCTTCGGATAGCGGGGATCGGCAAACATCTGCAGGACCTCCGCCTCGAAGGGGTCGGGCTTGTTCCCGGGATAGCGGTAGTCGAGCGCGGTCAGCTTCACGCGGATGCCGGTCCGCTGGGTGAATTTCTCGCCGGTCTTCCGTCCCCAGACCGCGGGAATAAATCCCTTGAACCCCACGCCGCGTTTGTTGATCACGGGCTGGTACTCAGCGACGACCTCCTTGCCCGCTTCCAGAAGCGTAAGGAGCAGTCTGGCCTGCGGCACCCCGGACGGCCGCGACAGGTCAATCCCGGTGGTTTCGCGGTATTTCTTGATGATCTGGTCGGCCAGAAAGTCGGGGGTGAACCCCTTCTCGCCTTTGGTGGGGTCATTGATCAGATCCTGGTGGGCGGACACGACGCTGCGGCCAGCCTGGATCAGCTTGATCAGCAGCTCGCCCGTCTCCACTTCGGTCGCCGCCTGTGCCAGGCCCGCGGCCAGCATGACGGTGAGACCGGCTCCCACACCCAGCCAGGTCGCCATGCGGATGTTCATGGTGGCCTCCAACGTCACATGCGTCCAGCCTCCGAGTGAACCAGGCTCCCTTCACCGAGAGAGGGGGAAGTCGTCTCTCTAGGGATTCTGTCCCTGGCGCCCGGATACGCCAATGCTGAGGGTGGGTCCGCCCAGGGTCGGCTCACCCGAGGCATAAGCCTATGCCCGCCCCCCTGAGGTGTCAAGCAAAACCCTGTTTGAGAACAAGGGGTTGAGGAGGTCACGCCATCGCGCGACGGAGTCCAGTCGCAGTTAGGGCTGGCGCTCGCGGGTCCGGCTTACCAGCGGCAGGAGCCCGGCGAGCAACCGTCGGTTTTCGGCCCGGCTCCGGATGGCGATGCGAACGGTGCGCTCGTTGAGACCGGGGATCGCGGAACAGTCCCGGATCAGCAGCCCGTCACGGCGGAGCCGGGAAGCGACCCGCGCCGCCTTCAGGCCGGCTGGCAACTCCAGCAGCAGGAAGTTGGCCTCGGAGGGAAAGACGGTGAGCCCGGGCGCTGCCGACAGCCGGCGCACGAGCCAGGCCCGTTCCCGCTGCATCACGGCGAGGCTTCGTTCGGCGTGCATACGGTCCTCGAGCGCCGCCCGGGCAGCCACCTGCGCCAAATGGTTGACGGACCAGGGAGGCTGCCGGCGCCGGAGCCGTTCCACCACCGCCGGGTGGGCGGCCAGGTAGCCGATGCGGAGCCCGGGCAGCGCGAAGAACTTTGTAAACGACCGGAGCAGCACCAGCCGCGGCGCGGCCGGCAGGCAGGGCAGAACCGACCGTTCCTCGCAATAGTCCACGAACGCCTCGTCCACGACCGTCCACAGCCCGCGGCGCGCAGCCGCCTGCGCGATCCCGCTGACCGCTTCCGCCGACAGGGCCTGGCCGGTGGGGCTGTTGGGGTTGCAGAGAAAGACCGCATCGAGCTGCGGCCTCGTCGGTCGGGCCCTTCCGATGGCCTGCAGAATCCGGTCGCGCGGCGGCCGGTACAGGTCGGCCCGATCGGCGTTCACGCGGGTCACCGCCCCGCCGGCGGCGGTGACCGCCCGCTCGTAGTCGGAGAACGTCGGCCCGACGATGAGCGCATGGCGGACAGGCAGGGTCAGCGGGAGGAGCGCGATCAGCTCGCTGGATCCGTTCCCGACCGCGAACCAGTCCGCGGGCAGGTCGTAGCGCTTGGCCAGGGCCTCCCGCAACGCGCTGCAGGTCGGGTCCGGATAATGGACGATCTCCTTTAGCGAGGACGAGAGCGCGCGCCGTGCCTGCGGGGAAGGCCCCAGCGGATTGACGCTGGCGCTGAAATCGAGGAGGGCCCGCAGCGGCCGCCCGATCTCCCGCGCAGCCGCGTGGATGTCGCCCCCATGGCGATCCTGGCGACTCACCACGACAACGCCCCCAGGGCGAGCGCGAGCGCGAGGCCGGCGGCCGTCCACATCAGCCGCAGGGCCTGCTCGATGTGGCGCGGCCGGAGCGGCTCCAGCGGCTCCCCCAGCCGTGGCCGCTCGACCGCCAGGCCTTCATACGTATTGATCCCGCCGAGCTGGACGCCCAAGGCGCCCGCCATGGCCGCCTCCGGGCGCCCGCTGTTGGGGCTCGAGTGCTTGTGCCCATCCCGCTGGAGCACCAGCCAGGCCCGCCGCAGCGGCTGCACGGAGCCGGAAACAAGCCCGGCAGCCAACACCAGCAGCCCCGCGGTCAGCCGGGCCGGGATCCAGTTGGCGAGGTCGTCCAGCCGGGCGGAGGCCCAGCCGAAGTGCCGGTAGCGCGGCTCGCGATGCCCGACCATGGAATCCAACGTGCTCACCGCCTTGTACGCCAGGGCGAGCGGGGGCCCCCCGACCGTGAGGTAGAAGAGCGGCGCGATGACGCCGTCCGAGACGCTCTCGGCCACCGTCTCGACCGCCGCCCGCACGACCTCCGGCTCCGGGAGGTCCGCCGTGTCGCGTCCTACGATCAAGCCGACGGCGCGACGCGCCTCTGCCAACGACCCGGCTTCGAGCGCGCGCCGAACGGCCCGGGCATGATCGGCCAGGTCGCGCGCGGCCAGCGTCGTCCAGGCGAGCAGGACGGCGGTCACGGATCCGGCCACCTCATGCGCCCGTCCCGCGAGCCCCAGGGCCGCCCAGCCGGCCGCATAGGCCAGGCCCGGCAGTCCCAGCGCCACCAGCACTCCCGCCGCGCGCTCGCCAGCCGGCCCGTGCACCACCAGCCTGGCCCAGCCCTCGTACCAGGCAGCCGCGCGCCCCATGGCTCGGACCGGATGGGGTATCCAGCGCGGATCGCCGGCCAGGAGATCCAGCAGGCAGGCCAGAGCCAGATCGCGGGCGGTCATCGCCAGCCGAGCAGCATCGGCGCGGCCAGGAGAAACAGGATTTCCGCGACCTCGTTGGTCGCGCCCAGCGTGTCCCCAGTCACCCCGCCGCAGGAGCGCGTCCAGAAGGCCGCCTG
>CAZTUO010000016.1:9648-22763 GCA_964616355.1 uncultured Nitrospira sp. | reverse complement strand
GGTGCTTGAGGACACGGTCTTGAGGCCCGATGAGAGCCGAATCGAGAAGTTTACGTTTCCAACCCCGAAAGATGCACCCTCCTTCGACGTTGAGGCCACGCTTGAGTACGCACCAGTGAGCGGGCCGCCTGAGTTCCTGCAGCGGATCGAAGCGGAGTCACCCAAGGGGGCACAGGACCCCGTCTTTCAGCCGATCCCGATCGTCAAACGGACGGTCAATATTCCGCTCCGCTAGGCGCGGTGGGAGCGGGGGTTAGTCGGTTCTGATAGTGGACCCTGGAGATTTCACCTTGAAGATCTGAATGGCGGAGTAGATGTTCTTGGCAGGCTGGTTCAAGATCAGCTCGGAGTTCGTGATGTGCGTATCAATCAGCTCGAAGGGGCCTCCGCTGTAGTAGATCTTGCAGCGATCGATCGTGCAGTTCTTGAAGACGTGGTTGTCCAACGAGAGTTCCTCCTTCGTGAACTCCTTCCCTTCGACCAGGATGTATTCCGGCTGCAGGCTCACGTTCGCTCACCTCGGCGCCACACTATACCAAAATCCTTTCTGATCCCGCAAACGCGAGGGTCCGTGCCGGCGGGCTCCCTCAGGCTCCGTAGAACAAACTAGGGACGAGCGGAGGCGTTTCGTCTTGATCATTGCGGGACCGTTCGTTACAATGACGCGGTTTTTCTGATCACGTGACGACGTCCCGCCTATCCGCGGGAACGCGGACTGGCGCGTGGCCTGAGATCCGTCTCCAAACCGGTTCAGGTCGTCAGCTCGCTTCGCAACGGGAGGAGATTTCTGTGGAAGCTTCGACAGCGATCATTGTCTTCGCGCTCGCGACCGCGGCGGCGGGGATTGGGTATGGGCTCTATCTGGCTCTGTGGGTGTTCAAGCTCGATGCGGGGAACAAGGAGATGCAGCGCATCGCGCAGGCGATCCAGGAGGGGGCCGCCGCCTATCTGAACCGGCAGTATCGGACGGTGGGGCTGGTCGCCGCGGTCCTCTTCGCCGTACTCTGGCTCGCCGGGCTCTGGTCCGACCATTTCGGGCTCCTCACGGCCGTCGGGTTCCTGGTGGGAGCTGCCGCTTCGGCGACCGCAGGGTACGTCGGGATGAACATCGCTGTCCGCGCCAACGTGCGGACCGCGCAAGCCGCCCACGACGGGCTCAACGCAGCGCTAACGGTGGCATTCCGCGGCGGGGCGGTGACGGGCCTGCTGCTGATCGGGTTGGGGCTCCTGGCCGTAACCGGCTTCTATGTATTCGCGTCGGCCATCGCGGGCCCGAGCAAGGCCGTCCACGCGTTGCTGAGCCTGGGCTTCGGGGGCAGCCTGATCTCGGTGTTCGCCCGCGTCGGCGGTGGCATCTACACGAAGGCAGCCGACGTCGGCGCCGACTTGGTCGGCAAGGTGGAGGCGGGTATCCCGGAGGACGACCCGCGCAACCCGGCGGTGATCGCGGACAACGTGGGCGACAACGTGGGGGACTGCGCCGGGATGGCCGCAGACCTGTTCGAGACCTATGCGGTCACGACGGTCGCGGCGATGGTGCTGGCCTTTACGCTGTTCGGGGGCCAGGGCGAGCCGATTCTGTATCCCCTGGCTCTGGGCGGGATGACCATCTTGGCTACGATCGTCGGCATTCTGTTCGTCAAGGTCGGTCCGGATGGGGGGATCATGCCCGCGCTCTACAAGGGGCTCTTCGTGGCGGGCGGGCTCGCCGCTGTGGCCTTCTTTCCTGTCACGATGAAGCTCATGGACAATGTGGGTGGTGTGAGCGGGATCCATTACTACGTCGCCGCGCTGCTCGGGCTGGCGGTGACGCTCGCGATGGTGTTCATCACGGACTACTACACGTCCAAGAGCTTCAGCCCGGTCCAGGAGATCGCCAAGGCAAGTGAGACCGGCCACGCCACCAACATCATCGCTGGGCTCGCGGTCGGCATGCAGGCGACGGGCTGGCCCGTCGTGGTCATCGCGGTGGCGATCCTGAGCAGCTTCTGGGTCTGCGGCGGGGCGGCCGGCGGCGGGCTGTATGGCGTCGCGGTGGCCGCCGTCTCCATGCTCTCGATGGCCGGCATCGTCGTGGCCATTGACGCCTTCGGGCCCATCACCGACAACGCGGGCGGGATCGCCGAAATGGCGCACCTGGGCAAGGACGTCCGGAACATCACGGACCCGCTCGACGCCGTGGGGAACACGACGAAAGCCGTCACCAAGGGATACGCGATTGGCTCTGCCGGCCTGGCGGCAATCGTGCTGTTCGCCGAATACGCCCGGGCCGTGGCGGGGGAAAAGCACGCGAGCGGCTTCGACCTTTCGAACCCCGATGTGCTCGTGGGGCTGTTTCTCGGCGGGATGTTGCCGTTCCTGTTTGGCTCACTGTGCATGAAGGCGGTCGGCCAGGCTGGCGGGCTGGTGGTCGAGGAGGTGCGGCGGCAGTTCCGGACGATCAAGGGAATCATGGAGGGGACCGCAAAGCCCGAATACGGAACCTGCGTGGATATCGTCACTCAGGCCGCGATCAAGAAGATGATGGTGCCCGGGCTGATCCCCGTGCTGTCTCCCATCCTGGTCGGTGTCATCCTGGGGCCTCAGGCGCTAGGCGGGGTGCTCGTCGGGAGCATCGTCACCGGGCTGTTCGTCGCCATTTCGATGACCAGCGGTGGCGGGGCCTGGGACAACGCCAAGAAGTACATCGAGGAGCAGGGCAAGAAAGGCACGGACACGCACAAGGCTGCGGTGACCGGCGACACCGTCGGCGATCCCTACAAGGACACGGCTGGCCCTGCGATCAATCCGATGATCAAGGTGATCAACATTGTCGCGCTGCTGATCGTGTCGCTGATCGCCCAGTAGCGCGGATGTGCCCTTGTCTTGACGGCGCGGGCGACCGGGAGTATTCTGGGAAAACGTGCGAGGCTGATCGGGCAAGACCGAGGTGGTGACCAGTCCGACACCGGGAGGTGCTCCTATGGAGAAGCAAGAGAGGAGACCGGAGTCTAAGCGAGATACCCAGGCCAAGGACGACGTCAAACCAAACCCCAAGGTCGTCGAGACGGGCAAGAAGCTCAAGGAAGACATCGATAAGCTCATTGACGAGATTGACGAAGTCCTTGAGAAGAACGCGGAGGAGTTCGTCAAGAACTATGTGCAGAAGGGCGGAGAATAGCCATTTGACCAGACTCCCCCGCACCCGTCAGGCAGTCCCCTCGCCGTGCTCGGCACAACGCGCTGCCAGACCGAGCGTCTGGTGGCGGTTCCTCGCGCCTGCCCCGCCATCCTTCCTGACCGCTGAGACCGACGAGGCTTTCCTCGCGCTGTTCTGAACACGAGTCGGGCCGCCCTCCTGTCAGCGGAGGGCCTCGCAGGCGCTGCGCCCTCAGGTTGTGGCTTGCCACGGGCCCGGCGCTCCCATCTCCGGGCCTCGGCTCGATGAGCCGGCCGCGCGGTGCGGCAGCCCTCTGTTGCAGCGCTGACCGGCGCTTGTTACGATGCCCTCGTGCTGAGCAGCTGAGGTGCCCAGGTGACGCAGCCCCGCTCTTCTTCACGGACCGAGAGCGATCTTGTCGTCGAAGGCGCGCGGCAACACAACCTGAAGAACCTCTCCCTGCGCATTCCCCACAAAGCCGTCACCGTCGTGACTGGCGTATCGGGATCCGGCAAGTCCTCCCTCGCCTTCGATACACTCTTTGCCGAGGGGCAGTGGCGGTACGTGGAGTCGCTTTCCACCTACGCGCGGATGTTCCTGGACCGTGTGGATCGTCCGGACGTGGACCGGATCGTCAACATCAGGCCTGCCATCGCGATCGAGCAGAAGAATCCGGTCCGGACGGCCCGCTCCACCGTCGCCACGGCGACCGAGATCGCGGACCTGCTGCGGCTGCTTTTCGCCAAGATCGGCCGCCAGATCTGTCCGGACTGCAAGGAGGAAGCACGCAGCTATGCCTCCGCCGCCGTCGCCGACGAGCTGCTCGGCCGCTTTCCCAGCGCCCGCGCCCGGATCCTCTTTCCGATCACCATGTCCGACGGGGAGTCCGGCGGCCGGGTGGCGGCCTCGCTGCTGACACGGGGCTTCCTGCGGGTCCTGAGCGGAGAGGAGACGATCGAGCTCGACCCAGGGCGGCCGTTGCCGGTCGCCCGCAGCGCCCAGCTCCATGTCGTGCTGGACCGGCTCCAGCTCAGCCCGGCGAACCGCGGCCGCCTGATCGAGGCCGTCGAGACCGCCTTCCAAGAGGGGCGCGGCCTCTGCGGCGTGGACGTCATCGGGCAAGGCCGCCAGGTCTACAGCGCCGCCGCGCGCTGCCCCCGCTGTGGACGGACGTTCGGGCCCGTGCGGCATGTGACCTTCTCGTTCAACCATCCCTTAGGCGCCTGTCCTGTGTGTAAGGGCTTCGGGAACATCCTCCGTTACGACGAGGAGCTCGTCATCCCGGACCGGACTCGATCCCTGGCCGGCGGCGCTGTGGAGCCATGGACCAAACCCGGCACCGACTGGTGGCAGAAACAGATGTTGCTCGGGATGAAGCGGCGCGGCGTCAACCTCACCACACCCTACGCCCGGTTGTCCGAGGAGGAGCGGGCGCTCCTCTGGAGCGGCGACGGGCGATTCGAGGGGATTCACCAGTTCTTCGACTACCTGGAGCAGAAGCGATACAAGCTGCACGTGCGGGTCTTTCTCAGCCGCTACCGGAGCCCTTTCCCCTGCGTGGCTTGCGGCGGGACCCGGCTCAGGCCCGAGGCGCTGCTCGTCACGGTGGCTGGGTGGACGATCCATCAGGTGTCGGAGCTGACGATCTGGGACTTCACCCTGTGGCTGGAACAATTGTCCCTGCCGGCGTTCGACGCGGCCGTGGCCGCGGACCTGCTCAGACAGCTCGCCTGCAAGGCGGGGTTTCTGCTCCGGGTTGGCCTTGGCTATCTGACGCTCTCCCGGCAGACCCGAACGCTCTCCGGCGGGGAGTCCCAGCGGATCGCGCTCGCGAACCAGTTGGGCTCCCATCTGGTGGGGACCCTCTACGTGCTGGACGAGCCGACCATCGGGCTGCACGCGCGCGACACCGCGACCCTGGCGGCGATCCTCCGCGATCTCGCCGCGGCGGGCAACACGGTCGTCGTCGTCGAGCACGACCGCCAGGTGATCTCGTCGGCGGACTACGTCGTGGAGCTGGGGCCGAGGGCGGGCGAGCGGGGCGGGGAACTGGTCTTTGCGGGCCCTCGGGAACGCTTTCTGGCAGCCGATGTGTCGCTGACCGCGCGCTACCTGCGGGGCGAGGCCACGATTCCGGTGCCGGTGGCCCGCCGGCGCGGAAACGGGCGTGCCCTCATGATCGTGGGCGCCTGCGAGCACAACCTCAAGCACCTCACCGTGAAGATTCCGCTCGGCATGCTGGTCTGCGTGACCGGCGTGTCGGGCTCGGGCAAGAGCACGTTGGTGAACGACACGGTCTACCGGGCCGTCGCACGGGCCTTCCGGGTCGCGTCGCTGCCGATCGGTCGGTTCACGGCGATCAGGGGCCTCGAGCATCTCCGCGGCGTACGCTTGATCGACCAGGAGCCCATCGGGCGGACGCCACGGTCCAATCCGGTCACGTACCTCAAGGCCTTCGATGAGATTCGCTCGATCTTCGCCGCGCAACCGGAGGCCCGGCGACGCGGGCTCACGCCGGCCCACTTCTCGTTCAATACACCGGGTGGACGCTGCGAACGATGCCAGGGCAACGGCTACGAGAAGCTGGAGATGTATTTCTTCGAAGATCTCTACGTGACCTGCGAAGACTGTCAGGGACGCCGGTTCCGACCCGATGTCCTGGCGGTGCAGTACCGCGGCAAGACGATCCATGACGTGCTGGAGATGACGGTCAGCGAAGCGTTGGCCTTCTTCTCCGGTGCGACCAGGCTGACGGAGAGGCTCCACCTGCTGGCCACCATCGGGCTGGGGTATCTGCGGCTGGGGCAGCCTGCGACCACACTGTCCGGCGGCGAGGCACAACGTCTGAAGGTCGCCGCGGAACTCGCGGCCGCCGGCGCGCGACCGGGGTCCCGGAAGGCGCCCACGGGCGACATCCTCTACATTCTGGACGAGCCGACCACAGGGCTGCACTTCGAGGACATCAAGAAGCTCCTCGGCGTGCTCGGCAAGCTGGTGGACGCCGGACACACCGTGCTCGTCGTGGAACACAATCTGGAGGTCATCAAAACCGCGGACTGGATCATTGATCTAGGGCCAGAAGGCGGCGAGGCGGGTGGGCGGATCGTGGCGGAAGGCCGACCCGAGCAGGTGGCCAACGTGCCAGAGTCCCACACGGGCTGGGCGCTACGCCCCCTCTTGCACCCGGCCAGGGTACCGGGGACTGGAGGAGGCTAGTTCAGGCTGGGGTCAATCGGCATTTCGGCATAGATCTCGAAGGGCCCGCCCAACGAACGGAAGATGTCCGGCCACACGCGGGCCGGGTCCTTCTCAAAGACCACGGCCGAGTCGGCCGGGAGCGTGATCCAAGAACCGGTCTTCAACTCGTTTTCGAGCTGGCCAGGGCCCCAGCCGGAATAGCCGACAAAGGCCCGGAACGCGGCTGCGCCCCCAGACGTCAGCAGCACCCGCTCCAGCACGCCCATGTCCCCGCCGAGGTAGACCCCATCAAAGACATGGTGGATACCCGTCGGCTCCTGGGTGAGCCGGTAGAGGATCAGCACCTGATTGGGCTGCACGGGCCCGCCCGCATACAGGACGTGCCGCTGCCCTTCAAGGACGGGGACCTGGGGGAGCGCCTCGGAGAGCAGCATACCGGTCGGGCGGTTGACGACCACGCCGAGTGCGCCCTCGGGCCCGTGCTCGCATAACAGGACGACGGTTTGCCGGAAGTTCGGGTCCCGAAGCCCCGGGCTGGCTACGAGGAAGATGCCCTTGCCGAGTGGACACTGCTGGAGCATGCGCTCATCCTACACAGCGTGGCTGGTCGGGTGCAAGCCGGGAACGCGGGCGCGGGAGGTGGTCACAGGCCGTAGAGGCCCGGCCGGCGGTCTCTGAGGAGGTCGTTGTACTGGTTCAGAGTCTTGTCGCGAGCCTCGCGGGGATCTACTTCCAGGATGGTCAGATCCTCCCGGTCCTGCGGCGCGCGGTAGAGAATGTGGCCGCCCGGGGTCACGATCTCGCTTTGGCCGATGTACGTGAGCCGGCGCTTCCCGCCCCGCTCCTCGGACCCGATCCGGTTGGCCGTGATGCTAAAGACGCGGTTCTCAAGACAGCGGGTGACCATGGCGTCGGGACAGTGCGGCAGGACCAGGTTGGCGGGGTGGCACAGGAAGTCGGCACCCCGGAGGGCCAAGGTCCTGGCCGCCTCAGGGTAGAACCAGTCGAAGCAGATCAAAAGCCCGACCCGGGCTAGCCCGATGTCCCAGACCCGAAATCCGGTGTCGCCCGGCGCGAAGAACAGCGTCTCCTCGTAGAACAGATGGGCCTTCCGGTAGGTTCCCAGCCAGCCGCCTGGGCCGACCAGGACTGCGGAGTTGTAGCACTGGTCCCCCACCCGTTCGGCCAGGCCGGCGACCAGGTGCGTGCCACGGTCCCGCGCGAGCGCAAGGAGCCGCTGCGTGATCGGGCCCTCGGGGATCGGCTCGGCCAGGTCAAGCACTTCCTGCCGGGACGCGAACTGGTAGCCGGTCGCGAACAGCTCGGGGAGGACCAGGAGGTCGCAGGTCGCATGCGCCACTGCGGCCTCGACCCGGTCAAGGTTGCGCTTGACCTCGCCAAAGGCGGGATCGAACTGGAAAAATCCGACACGCACGTCCCCGTCACCTCGAAACGGAAGCGGGCAGGGATGCGCACCCTGCCCGCTTCCGAAGATACTCCCCAGACGCCGACTATTTCACTTCGGAAAGATGCATCACCGCGCTCTCCGCGTGCTTGGTGGCCACATCCGCGTGACCGGCCTTCCCGTGCTCGACCGCGCTCTTGAGCTCCTTGACGCCCTCGGCAAGGTGCGGGTTCTTCGAATCCTTCTGCGCAGCCTCGGCGTGCTTCAGCGCGCCTTCCGCGTGCATCGTCAGCTCCTTGGCATGGCCTGCCTTCCCATGCTCGACGGCCTCCTTGGCGTGCGTGACCGCCTCGGCGACATGCTGGTTGCCGCCTGCCAAGGCGAGGGACTGGCTGTAGGGAAGGCTGAGGAGTCCGGTCATGAGGCCGACGGCGAACGTTCCGATGAGGATCTGTCTGGTCATGGGGTCTCCCTCCTGTCTGAATGCTGGTGAAGGGCCGTCAGAGGCCCGACGACGTGCTCGGACGCGGGAGCGCCGACTGTTGAGCGACGATACCACGTGGAATTCTCTAGAGTCAAGACGGCCTCGGCTGCTCCTGGGTTCTGACCTTGTACAGCAGTTGCGGGTCCGTTGCGACCGGCGCGGCGAAGTCCCGGCTCCACTCCCACCACGAGCCAGGGTAATTGCGGACTCGCGGAAAGCCGGCGAGCTTCAAGACACAGTACAACCAGGAGGAGCGCACCCCGCCGGTGCAATAGCAGATGACTTCCTGGTCCTCGGACAGCCCCTTCTCGTGGAGGTGCTGACGGATGACCTCCAGGTCCTTGACGGTCGCGTCCGGGTTCAGGAAGGCGTTCCAGGGGACACTGATGGCGGAGGGGATGTGCCCGGGCCGCGGGATGCCGATGATCTCCTTGCCGGCATATTCTTCCAGGCTTCTCGCATCCACAATGGTGACGCCCGGATGCGGGCCCCGGACCAGTTTCTTCAATTCGTCCTTCATGACGATCAGTTCCGGCTTGGGCGTGGCGCGGAAGTTGCCCGGCTTCGGGGTGACAACGCCGTGCTCGTACTTGCGGTGCTCGGCGATCCACTTGACCCAGCCGCCGTCGAGGATCTTGAGCCTGGTGTGTCCAAGATATTCCAGCATCCAGTACATGCGGCCTTCGTCGCCCCAGTTGTCGAAGGGGTTCGAGTAGATGACCACTTCGCTGTCCTGGTTCACGCCCAGCGCCTGGATCCGCTGCTCGATGCGGGCGAGGTCTGGATCCAGCAGGCCCTTCGCGGCCGCGCTCGGGTCGCTGAATTCATGCCACGTGGCGTTGACCGCCCCCGGGATGTGCCCGCCGTACGCGTAGGCGGCCTTGCCGCGGACGTCAATGACGACGAGATCGCTGCGCCCCAGGTGCTGTTCCAACGTCTCGGTATCCATCAACATCGGATGCATGGTGTCCCCTTTGTCCCGGATGGGGTGCGGATGGCCGCCTTATCCGTGTGAGCCGGCGGACCTGGCCGCGCACCCGGTTCGTGGATCCTGGGCGGCCTCCAGCGCCGCCGCCAGGTCCTGAGAAAGCGGAAAGGTGCGCTCGTAAATCGTAAAGGCGTACGGGTCGTTCCCGGTCAGCCCGTACCGGGAGACCAGCATCTCGTGCTGGCTGTCCGTCAGGATATGGTATCGGACGCGGGTGGTCAGCGTAAAGCCGGCCGGGCGGGCCGGCAGCGTGTAGTCAAAGGTGTACGCGTGGCTGGCCAGCGGCAGGAGCCGGTTGTCGTACAGCTCAAGGATGACCGGCTGCCAGAGGATCCAGCGCCCCATCGTCTCCGCCCGGGTGGCTATGACCTGCCCTTTCGCGTCCTTGACGAGGAATTCAACCGTGAAATGCCGGTCCGGATCCCCGGTCGGCAGCTTATGGCCCGCCCCTGCATTGATCAGGGTCAGGGTAAAGCGGATTGGCTGCCCCGGAATTGGCACGGACGGCTCAGCATCCACCTGGACTGCCACAGCGCGTCGAATCATCTCGGGATCGTGGCCGCCGCGCCAGAGGTGTTGCCGGCCCTGCCGGAGAGGACCGCCCTCCGCCACAGGCCGCTCCACTTCCGGCATGTGGCAGCTCTGGCAGATCATCCCGCGCTCCTGCATGAAGAACTTCCCCTCGTACTCTGCATACGTCCCGCAGGGACCGACATTGTAGAACTGAGCCGGCCCCGACACGACGTTGTGGCACCGGTAGCAGAGCTGCGTGGTCCGGAACGCTGGGTCGAACTTCGTCGGGTGCGGGGCGACAGAATCGTCGAAGGGCCCGAGGATCACGCCGTCACGGACGTGACAGGCCGCGCAGGAGATGCCTTCCTTTTGATAGTCCGGGTCGTAGTGGGGATTGGGTACCTGGGCGGCCTTCTCGACGCGGCCGCGGGGGATCTCCTGGACGACCGTGGGCTGCTGGCTATCGAGTGGGGCGTGGCAGTTCAGGCAGACCCAAATGTTCCGATCCTTCCTCCAGTAGGCCTGGAAGAAGGGATCGGTGTAGGCACGGGCGTGAATGCTGGTCTTCCACTCCTCGTAGATCTCGCGGTGACAGGCGCCGCAGGCTTCCGCCCGCAGGCTGTCAAGGCCGGCCGGGATCGGTTGGGAGGGGATGGCCCGAGCGTAATCGGCTCGGAGGCCGAAGATGACCACCGGCTTGACCTCGGTGTAGTAGAGGTAGGCCAGTCCGGCGACGATGGCGGCGATCAGGAGAATCGTGTGGGCTCGTCGCATGGGTCCAAGGTCCGAAGCTACGCCGCCAGCAGGGCCAGGAGGTGCTGTTCTACGGAGGCGGACAGAGCCCGTAGGTTGTAACCGCCTTCGAGGCAGGAGAGGAGGCGCCCGCGGCAATGGCGCCGGGCGATCCCCGCCACGATCCCCGTCAACTCGCCGTATCCCTGCTCGGTCAACCGCATGCCGGCCAGCGGATCGTCTTGGTGGGCGTCGAAGCCGGCGGAGATCAGCACGAACTCAGGCCGGAACCGGTCGGCGGCTGGGACGAGGAGCCGGTGGAACAGGTCCCGATAGGCCTCGTCGCCCTGGCCGGGCGGCAGGGGGACGTTGATGATCAGGCCCTCTCCTCGCCCATAGCCGCGGTCGGTCTCCCGCCCGGTGCCGGGATAATGCGGATACTGGTGGGTACTGAAGAAGAGGACCGAGCCATCCTCCTCGAACACGTGCTGGGTGCCGTTGCCGTGGTGCACGTCCCAGTCCACGATGAGGATGCGCGCGATTCCGTGGCGACGCTGCAGGTAGCGGGCCGCGATCGCGACGTTGTTGAATAGGCAGAATCCCATCGCGCGATTCCGTTCGGCATGGTGGCCTGGCGGACGGACCGCACAGAAGGCGTGGTCCACGTGGCCGGCCATGATTGCGTCGGCGGCCGCCAGCGCCCCTCCGGCTGCCAGATAGGCTGCGGGCAGCGAACCCGGCGACAGGGCCGTGTCCGGATCGAGGGCGGCATAGCCGATGTCGGGCTCGCGGTCCTTCAGACTTTGCACGTAGGACGGAGCGTGGACCAGCGTGATCCACTCGTCGGCGGCCGGGGTCGGCTCAATCCGGACAAGGCGGCCTAGGAGGCCGCTACCTTCTAGACACGCGACGATGGCGCGAAGCCGCTCGGGGGATTCCGGATGGCCCGGGCCCATCTCGTGCTTCAGGTAGTCCGGGTGGTAGACGAATCCGGTTCGCCCCATCAACGGCTCCACGGCTGCGCCACGGCCGGGGGCCGTGCGCGCGCCAGCTGAACGAGCGCGTATCGTAGCACGCCGGAATCTTCGTCGACAATTGCCCAGGGCCCGTAGTAGAGTGCCTGGACAGCGGAGCACCCCACCTCATGGAGGGCCCAGCGTGGCGCATCCGAGAATCGAGCCGCTCAAGAAGCTCCTGGCCGTGGATCCGAACGACGAGGTCGCCTGGTTCGGCTTGGGGAAGGCCTACATGGAGGAGGGCGACTACGCGGAGGCGGCGGCCGCCCTGGAGCGCTGCGTGAGCGTCAAGCCCACCTATTCAGCCGCGTACCTGGCGCTAGCCCAGTCGCTCCACAAACTCGGACGGATCGAGGACTGCCGGCAGGTCTGTGATCAGGGCATCGTGGTCTCGACCAAGAACGGCGACGCCATGGTCACCAAGAACCTGGAGACACTCCGGCAGAGCCTCGGGTGGCCGACCTAGGGTTTCGCTAGAGGAGTCCGGCGAGCAACTGGACCCCGCGCTGGCTCAGGGGGTAACCCGGAGCTGGGTTCGCGACCAGCAGTTGCACGCGCGGCCGCCCACTCTGTTGGGGCGAGCGCTCAACCATCCAGACATTGGCCAGCCGGACTGCCGATCGTGCCGGCGAGGGAGTCACCTGCCAGAGCGAGAGCAGCACGGCGCTGACCTGCCGGACGAGCGGCAGGATCATGCTCACCGTGCCCGCCAGGTGCCGGAGGTCGAGCGTCGGGCCGCGCGTGTCCTGGGAGGGGATCGTGATGGCGAGCACAACCGGTCCGCAGTAGTCCGTAAGCTGTCTGGCCTTCTGGACGATCCGGGCGACGATCCGGTTGATCAGGACCTGTCCGTCGTCGCCTTCGTCAGGGCGCTGCCAGGAGCCGGTCGCATGGGTGGGGAGCCGGCGGGAGCTGCCTGAGCCCACCATGGCTGTCACCTCGACGAAGAACCGGTCGGAGCCCAGCATGCATTCGAGGTCGGCGGTCTTGGCCTGCGATTCCGGGAGGAACCCCACCGAGCACCCGGCTTGGAGTAGCTGTGCGGCCAGGCTTACCTCGGCGGCCGCTGATTCCAGGGCGCCTTGATCGCGGCTGCTCAACCGGTCCCAAAGCCGCGCGAGGCGAACCCGGCTGGCCCGGTCGGAACAAGCGTGGTGCAGGGCCACCCACTGCGCCGCCAGAGCAGCCTTCCCGGTGGGCGAGCGGCTGCCGCCGGGCTGCGACGGTCCGGGTAGAGCTTGGTGGAATGTGTGGACCAGGCTTCTTCGGAAGATCGCCTCTGAGCGGACCGGTCGCCTTCTACGGTTGCGGTGCCGCCTCATAGAGCTTCCTGATAGTTTGCCGGAATCAGCTTTCCGGTTCACCCAGCAATTCCGGATGCTTACGGGCAATCTCCTCGCACAGCTCGTCCAGCCAGCGCCCGGTGTGGCCGAGCACTTCCCGGACCATGGGTTCCGGGTAGCCCGTCCGCCGGATTGTCCACTGGCAGACATATTCGAGCAAACTGTCCCGCTCAAAGGTGAAGATTGAACTGGTCGCGAGGGAGCCGAGTTCCCTAAGGCCGGTCCTGATGATTTCTGCCACAGTCTTCCGTCCATAGGACGTCACTGCAGTCACATATTGGACCGCCCGGTTAATCT
>CAZTUO010000016.1:9358-9638 GCA_964616355.1 uncultured Nitrospira sp. | reverse complement strand
GCTGTCCGTCAAAGGTCCACCCCCATCCAGGCGCAGAATTCTAACATCGCCGTTGGGCCTGTCAACCGACCCTCTCAACGGTCGCGCGCCTAATTGCCACAGGGCTCGTCTTTGTAAGTTATTATAAAACAAAAAGAAAAATGCATTTTATGAAGCCTGATGGGGGGTGGTATGATTTCCCAGACTACGATGCGGTTTGGGGAGGCAGCATGAAGCGGACGCTGATGAAGCGGATGAGCATGAAGGCCTCATCTCGGAGCACCACGATGGGCCCGGAGCG
>CAZTUO010000016.1:911-9348 GCA_964616355.1 uncultured Nitrospira sp. | reverse complement strand
CCCATCTGTTCCAAGATCCTGTGGCGGAATTCGGGGGATTGGTCAAGGATCTTGACGGCCGGATTGTGGAATTCGAGTCCTGGCGGGCGCGGCTAAGCCCCGGACTGTCCGAGCAGGACTTTCTGACGTTCCTCAAACAGAACGAGGATATCGCGGTCCGCTCGGCCAAGCTTGGCGCATACGCCTATTTGTGGTTCTCCGAAGACACCAAGAATCCGCAGGCGCGAGCGTTCAAGTCCCGGGTGGAGGAGCGGTTGACCGCGCTTCAGAATCGCACCCTCTTTTTCGATCTCTGGTGGCAGAAGCTGGACGAGGAAAATGCAGCCAGGCTTCTGGCCGTCTCAGGCGACTACCGGTATCACCTGGAGTCCATCCGCCGGTTCAGGGACCATACGCTCTCGGAGCCGGAAGAGAAGATCATCAACTTGAAGAACTCGACCGGCCGGACCGCGATCAACACCCTCTATGATGTTCTGACCAATGGGTTCACCTTCACGTTGACCGTCAACGGGAAGCGGAAGTCCCTGACCCGGGAGCACCTGACCGCTTTCCTGCGCAGTCCGCGGGGGGCGCTCCGGGAGCGAGCTTACAAAGAGCTCTATCGCGTATTCGCCGCCCAAAGCGACGTCATCGGGGAGGCTTACACGGCGCTGGTCAACGACTGGAAGAGCGAGAACCTGGAGTTGCGGAAATACGCCACTCCCATCGCGGCCAGAAACCTGGGGAACGATGTTCCAGACCAGGCGGTGGACGCCCTCTTGGCAGTATGCACGAAAAATGCTGAGGTGTTCCAGGAGTACTTCCGGATCAAGGCGCGGCTCTGCAGGATCAAGCCGATGAACCGTTACCACATCTATGCCCCGCACCGGGCGGACCGCAAGCGGTACCGGTATGCGGACGCGGTCCGGATGGTCCTGGACGCCTATCGGAGCTTCTCGCCCCGGCTGGCCGACCTGGCGGAGCGCGTGTTCGCCGAGCGCCACATTGATGCGCGGACCTTGCCGGGCAAGCTCAGCGGTGCTTATTGCTACAGTATCGCGCCCGGCCTGACGCCCTACGTGTTGTTAAACTTTACGGGCGAAGCGCGCGACGTGGCCACGCTGGCTCACGAGCTGGGTCATGCGGTGCACGCGATGATGGCGGCCGACCACTCCGTGTTCACCTTCCACGCCACCCTCCCGCTGGCGGAGACCGCCTCGGTGTTCGGGGAGCGGATTCTCTCGGACGCGCTCATGGCCCAGGAGTCCAGCCGGGCGGTCCGGCAAGGGTTCCTCCTGGCCCAGCTCGACGATATGTACGCGACCATCATGCGCCAGGCCTATTTCGTGCTGTTCGAAAAGGCTGCTCACGAGATGATCGCGAACGGCGCGTCTGTGCAGGATCTCGCCGCTGCCTATCTGGCCAATCTCCGCGAGCAGTTCGGAAAAGCGGTGGCAGTGCCGGACGAGTTCCGGTGGGAATGGCTGACGATTCCGCATCTCTTCGGCAGTCCCTTCTACTGCTATGCCTACAGCTTCGGCAACCTGCTGGTGCTGGCCCTCTATCACCGATACAAGCGGGAGGGCGCAGCCTTTGTGCCGAACTATCTCAACCTGCTGGCCGCCGGTGGGTCGCGGAGCCCGGAGGCGCTCCTCGGCGAGCTCGGCATTGACATGCGCTCAGAGGCGTTCTGGCAAGCGGGCTTCGACACGATCCAGGCCATGGTCGAGGAGCTGGCTCGGACGGTGGACTAGCCGGTCACCCCACGCCTGTTCCTGCCGGGTTAGACGGGCCGGTGCTCCAGAAAAAAGATGCTTGACAGGAGGTGGCGGCGCGGGTAGAATGCGCATATAGATGAGAACAGTTATCATTATCGTTCTCTTTCTCGTTGGACCCACAGCGCTGGGCGCAGGAGACGCCATCCCATGTATGTCTGCCTCTGCAAGGGGCTTACGGAAGCCGACGTCAGGCAAGCCGGGCGGGCCGGGCACGTGGACTCGACCGCATTGGTGAAGAAGCTGGGATTGGACGACGACGAATGTTGCGGGCGTTGCGCCCGTAACATTCACGAGTTGGTGGCAATCGCGTCCGGCCGGGCTGCGTGCGGCGCCGATCGCACCCGCTGCAGGCTTTGACCCCTCCTTGGAAGCGGCGCCGCCGGCGCCCGTCCGGTCCGCTGTGGTCGGGACCGTCCCCTATCGGTTGATTTCTGACGCACAGTCTCGCCTCCCTCGCTTGACCATCCAGGTGATCTCAGCCACCCGTTGGCCGAGGGCCCGCGCACCAGCCAATTCCTTCTCGTCAACGCCCGGGCTGTCCCCCTCCGTGGTCGCGGAGGCACCAAAGGCGCCGCCTCCGCTGACCACAATCATCTGGTTGCCCAACATGGCCGCCAGGATCGTGAGCATCGCCACCTCTTTCCCGCTGGACATTTGCCCGCCGGTGGCGAAGGCCGCGCCGACCTTGTTCCGCATCTTGAACTCGGGGAACACGCCGAACTTGAGCTGCCAGTCGTCGAAGAAGGTTTTGACTGGCCCGGCCATGTTGGACCAGTAGACCGGGGTGCCGACCACGACCGCGTCGGCGGAGAAGAGGTCCTCGGCAGTCACCTGGCCGATGGACTTCAGCACGACTGCTGTGCCGGGCACCTGTCGTGCGCCGTCCGCGACACCCTGAGCCATCTTCTGGGTGTTGCCGGTCATCGAATGGTACGCCACGAGAACCGTGATGCTCCCGGGCGGCTCCGCGGCCGCCGCCGTGGCAACCGGCGCGAGCCAGGCGACGAGGAACGGAAGAGCCAGCTTCCGGCTCATAGTGGACCTCGGCAAGGGTGACGGGTTCGACACGTCCGCGTCCGACTGAACCGGTTCAGCACATGGGCGGCGGGCGGTCGTAACGGGCGGGGACACATGAGGCCTACCAGTGGACAGGGATTCGAGCCGACTGGAAATCGTGGGGCCGACGCTTAACGTCGGAACGTCTCCTCCTCCATGTGCTCTTCGACGGACACTTCCGTCAGTGACCCGCGGTAGTCGCATTTATGGCAGCGGATGCGCCATTCCTCGATCCATTTCTCCTGCACGTATTTTTGATTGCACTTGGGGCATGAGAAGACGCCCTTCTTATAGTAAACGAGTCGCTTTTCTTTCATCGTGGTCCTCGCTCGCTCCGGCAACGTGCGTCGGACACCAGGATGACACAGACGCTCGCCGAAAAGCAACCGGGGGCTAGTCTGGCTCACCGTCTTCCCAGTCGCGGCCCCCTGCCGCGCTCCTCTTCAGCTCCTCCTCGACCAACACGCGCCGGAGCACCTTCCCGACGAGGGTCTTGGGCAGCTCGGCCCGGAACTCGATGCGCTTGGGAACCTTGAACTTCGCCAGGTCTTTCCGACAGTGCTTCAGCAGCTCGGCCGGCGAGGCCCGCTCACCCTCCTTCAGGACGACATACGCCTTGATCAGCTCGCCGCGAAGCCCCCGCGGGATGCCGACGACGACCGTCTCCTTGACCTTCGGGTGGCGCAGCAGGACCTCCTCGACCTCCCGCGGATAGACGTTCTCGCCCCCCGATTTGATCATGTCCTTCTTCCGGTCCTGGATGTAGAAGTACCCTGCCGCGTCCCGCCTGGCCAGGTCGCCCGTGTAGAGCCAGCCATCCCGGAGGACGAGCCGGGTCTCCTCCTCGCGCTTCCAGTAGCCCTGCATGACCTGAGGGCCGCGAACCGCCAGTTCCCCGACCTCCCCGATCGGGAGCTCATGCTTGCCCGTCTCCACGTCCATGATCTTGGCGTCGGTGTCCGGCAGGGGCAGGCCGATGCTGCGCCGCGGGCGCTCGCCGCCGCGGCCTGAGATCGGGTTGACGTGGGTGACGGGGCCGGCCTCCGTCAGCCCGTAGCCTTCCACCAGCCGCGCACCGGTGAGCGACTCAAACCGCTCCTGAACGGGAGCGGGAAGCGGGCCCGCACCGCTGATGCAGAGCCGAACGGACCGGAGGTCGTAGCGGTCCAGGCGGTGGTCGTTGTTGATGGCAGCGTACATCGCCGGGATGCCCGGGAAGACGGTCACCCGCTCGCGCGCGATGGCTTCCAGCACCTCGGAGGTCTGAAAGCGCGGCAGGAGGACGAGGCAGCCGCCTACGCTGACGGCCAGGTTTAGGCAGGCGCTCAGCCCGTAGACGTGGAAGAACGGCAGGACCGCCAGGAATACCTCGGCGCCCTCGCGCAGGGAGGGCATCCAGCTCTTGCACTGCCAGGTGTTGCAGATGAGATTGCGGTGCGTCAGCACGACGCCCTTGGGCAGCCCCGTCGTGCCGCCCGTGTACTGCAGCAGGGCGATGTCGTCCGGGCGCACACAGGCCGCCGGCCCGGTGCGGGCCTCGCGCAGCAATCCGTGCAGCCGGAAGACGTCCGACGGCACGGCTGCCGGGTGACCCTGTCGCTGGCGCCTCGCCGTGAGCGGATAGAGCAGCCGTTTCAGCCAGGGCAGGAAGTCGGCGACCCCGGTCACGATCAGCCGCTTCAGGCGGGAACGATGGAGCAAGGGGGCGACGCGCGGGTAAAACTGGTCGAGCGCGAGCAGCGTCTCGCATCCCGCGTCCGTGGCCTGGTGGGCGATCTCGGATTCGACGTAGAGCGGGTTGATCATCGTGACGATTGCCCCGGCCCGGAGGCTGCCGTAATAGGCCAGGATCGTCTGCGGGAGGTTCGGAAGCATGATCCCCACGGTGTCGCCCGGACGGACCCCCAGCACCGCCACGGCCTGGGCAAAGCGGGAGGCCAGGGTGTCAAGTTGCTGGTAGGAGATCGTCCGGCCGTAAAACCGGACTGCCGGCCGGTCGGGAAACCGCGCGGCGGCCTCGCGCAAGAGGTCTGGCACGACCCAGTCCGGGTAGGTCAACGTGGGCGGGACATCAGGGTCGTAGTGGGCGATCCAGTCGCGTTCCATGGGGAGCCACCGTAGCGCCCTGCCGGGGGATTGTCAATCGAGGCCTGTCTTGACAGCCCGGGGCGGGCTGCGTACGATGCCTCCGTGCCCAGCGCAGGTGCAAGATCCGCCGCCATCCTTCGCCGGTCGTCCTGGCTGCGCGCCGTTGCGACCCTGCTTTGGGCTCTTCCACTCGCCGCGGAGCTGGGGTGGGCGGGATCCGCTGCCGACCCCACGACGATGCGGGAGGTGACCGTCCTCACGCCGCAGGGCGGCACGATCGTCGCCGAAGTGGCGGACACGACCGAGAAGCGGGCGCGGGGGCTCATGGGCAGGGAGTCGCTCCCGAGAGACCGCGGCATGCTGTTCACGTTTCCGGAGGCCCAGCCCTGGAGCTTCTGGATGAAAAACACGAAGATCCGGCTGGACATCATCTGGCTAGACGGGAACAGGAAGATCGTCCACGTGGAGCGGAACGTCCCGATCTGCACGAGGACCGACGACGGCTGCCCGAACTACCAGCCCAACGAGCCGGCGCGGTACGTGCTCGAGGTGGCGGCGGGTGTCGCGGATAGTCTGAAGCTGCACCGCGGCGTGACGCTCAAGTTTGACATCCCTTAGCGTTCCTGCCACGCGCGGATCCGCCGCGCGGTGATCACCCCGTCTACCCGCTCGATGGCCTTCAGCACGCGGTCCAGGTGGGCCGTGTCAGTGACCTGGATCACGAAGTCCAGGACGGCTTTCCGGTCCTCCCGTGTCGTGATCTCCGCCCGGCTGATGTTCGCCTCGCACTCCGAGATGGATGAGGACACGTTGGCCAGCACCCCGGGCTTGTCCACCGTGAGCACGGACAGCTTGACCGCGTGGGTGCTCGGCGCGGTGGTGTCCCACTCGACCTCGACGAGCCGGTCCCGGTCGTAGTCCAGTGCCTCCAGGTTCGGGCAGCCCACCGAATGGATCGTGAGGCCGCGTCCCCGTGTGATGTAGCCCATGATCCGGTCGCCGGGGACCGGATTGCAGCAGCGGGAGAGCTGCATCAGCAGGTCCTGGCCGCCCTTGACCTTGACGGCTTTCTCCTCCTGCTTTCCGGCTGGATGACGCGCTGGCGCCTCCTCGGTCGGGGCGGGTCGCGCGGTCTCAGCCGGCGCGGGCAGCAGCCGGTGGAGCACCTGCGCGACGGACAGGCGGCCGTAGCCGACGGCGGCGGCCAGCTCGTCCGTCGTGTCGAAACCGAGGTCCCGGGCCGCCCGCAGGAGCCGCTCGGATTTGAGGAGCTGCGCCGACGCGAGATCGTGGCGGCGGAACTCCCGCTCCAACAGCCGGCGCCCGATCTCCACGCTGCGTTTCTGCTCCTCGACGCGCAGCCAGTGCTTGATCTTGTTCTTTGCGCGCGGGGTCCGGACGAACTTGAGCCAATCCTTGTGCGGGACCTGGGTCGGCGAGGTGAGGATCTCCACCGTGTCGCCGCTGGCGAGCTGGTGCTTGAGGGGGACGATCTTCCCGTTGACCTTGGCGCCGACGCAGTGGTCCCCGATCTCCGTGTGGATCGCGTACGCGAAGTCCACCGGCGTGGATCCGAGCGGCATCTCCTTGACCATCCCCTTCGGGGTGAACACGTACACCACGTCGTGGAAGAGGTCCAGCTTGACCGTGTCCATGAACTGGCGGTTATCCGTGAGGTCCTGGTGCCACTCGACGAACTGCCGGAGCCAGGAGAAGACCTTGCCGTCTTTGTCGTCAATCTGCCCGCGCTCCTTGTACTTCCAGTGGGCCGCGATGCCGTATTCGGCCACGCGGTGCATCTCCTCGGTCCGGATCTGGAACTCGACGTGCTCGCCCTTCGGCCCGACGACGGTGGTGTGGAGCGATTGGTAGAGGTTTGACTTCGGGATCGCGATGTAGTCCTTGAATCGGCCCGGCACCGGCCGCCAGAGCGAGTGGATCAGCCCCAGGATCGCGTAGCAATTCATCTTCGTGTCGGTGATGACGCGGATCGCGGTGAGGTCGTAGACCTCCTCGAACGAGATCGCCTGCCGCTCCATCTTCTGGTAGATCCCGTAGAGGTGCTTGGGGCGGCCATGCACTTCGCCGGTGAGCCCGGCCTCCGCGAGGGCCCGGCGGATGACCTGGATCACCTCGTTGATATACTCCTGCCGCTCCTCGTCCCGCTTGGCCACGCGCAGCTTGAGCGCCGCATAGACGTCCGGCTTGAGCGCCTTCAGGCAGAGGTCCTCCAGCTCGTTCTTCATCCAGCCGATGCCGAGCCGGTTGGCGAGTGGGGCGTAGATCTCGATCGTCTCCTGCGCGATCTGGCGCCGCTTGGCCTCGTGCAGGTGCTCCAGCGTCCGCATGTTGTGGAGCCGGTCGGCCAGCTTGATGAGGACGACCCGGATGTCGTCCGCCATCGAGAGCACCATCTTGCGGAAGTTCTCCGCCTGCTTCTCCTCGTAGCTCCGGAACGGGATCTTCCCGATCTTCGTGACGCCATCCACGAGGCGCAGGACGTCCTTGCCGAATTCCTGCTCCAGCTCCTCGGGTGTCGCCAGCGTGTCCTCGAGCGTGTCGTGGAGCAGGGCCGCGACGATCGCGGCCACGTCGGTGCGGAGCGAGGTGAGGATGCCGGCGACGGCGAGGGGATGCTGCAGGTAGGGCTCCCCCGACCGCCGTGTCTGCCCCGCATGGGCCTTGGCGGAGAAGTCGTAGGCCTTGCGCACCAGGTCCACGTCCGCGGCCGGGTTGTAGGCCTGGATCTTCGACAGAAGCTGGTCGAGGCCTGTGATGGTGTCGTATGGCATCGCTCGTATCAGCCGGCCCGGCTGGCACGGAGGTCTCGGATCCGGAGCTGGATACGGTCCAGCCCGTTCCAGCGGCTCAGCTCCGGGACGAAGGCCATGTCCACGACCTGGCCCGGTTCCAGCCCCCGCTCGATCAAGGCGCCCATGCGAAAGCCGATGCTGTCGAAGGGGGCGGAGTTCTCGTGCCGGACGGTTAGCTTAAGATGGCGCTCGCCCACGACCCGTCGGTCCAGGACGGCGAGGTTCCGAACGGCGAAGGTCGGCTCCGGGTTGCCGGCGCCGAACGGGTGCAAGCGGTCCAGCTCGCGGACGAGCCGGTGGTCCACGTCCGTCAACGCCACTTCCGCGTCTACCAGCAGCTCGGGCCCGCGCCGCTCCGGGCCCGCCCAGGCCGCGGCCACCGCGGTGAACCGCTCCCGGAACTCGGACAACCGGGCCTCCCGCACCGTCAATCCGGCTGCGCAGGGATGGCCGCCGAACCCCTCGAGAACGTCGCGGCACTGGCGCAGGGCGTCGTAGAGGTCGAACCCCGGCACGCTCCGGGCCGATCCCTTGGCAAGTCCGTCCGTCCCGATGGCGAGCACGGCAGCGGGCCGGTGAAACCGCTCGACGAGCCGTGCGGCCACGATGCCCACGACACCGGGGTGCCAGTGGCGCGCGCCCAGGACCATCGCCGCGGGCGCGTCGTCGTCCGGGACGCCCCCCAGGGCCTCGATGACCACCTCCGGGGTGATCTGGAGCGCC
>CAZTUO010000016.1:0-901 GCA_964616355.1 uncultured Nitrospira sp. | reverse complement strand
TTCGTTGCCGTTCCCGGTTGAGCTGCTCCAGGTGCTCGGCGAGCTCTTGGGCCTCGCGCTCGCTCTCGGTCGTGAGCAGCCGCACACCGGTCTCGGCGTGCGCCAGGCGGCCGGCCGCGTTGAGCCGCGGCGCCAACTTGAAGGCCACGGTGCTGGCCGTGCAGGGGCGATCCATCTCAAGCCCCGCCGCGGCCTTGAGTGCGCGGAGGCCCGGCCGGGCGCCTCGCGAGATCTGCGCCAGGCCAGCCTGGACGAAGAGCCGGTTCTCATCCTGCAAGGGGACGACGTCCGCGACCGTGGCCAATGCGACCAGGTCCAGCGTCTCTTCCATCGCCGCCCTGACCCCGCCCCCATCGGCGTACTTCCTCGCGTAGGCCACGGCGACCTTATAGGCCAGGGCCGCCGAGCAGAGGCCCCGGAACGGATAGGGCGAGTCGGCGCGGTGGGGGTTCAGCACCGCGCTGGCAGGCGGCAGCCGGGCGTCGGCCTGGTGGTGGTCGGTGACGATGACGTCGAGCCCGAACGAGGTGGCCAGGGCCACCTCACGATGAGCGGTCGTCCCGCAGTCGGCAGTCACGAGCAGCCTGACGCCCTCCCGGGCCAGCCGCTCGATGGCCGGGCCGTTGAGGCCGTAGCCTTCGCGGAGACGGTGTGGGATATACACGACGACATCGGCGCCAAGGGCCCGGAAGACGGTCAGATACAGGCTGGCCGCGCACATGCCATCCACGTCGTAGTCGCCGTAGACGCAGACGCGCTCCCCGCGGCGAATCGCCTGGTGCAGACGGTCCACGGCGCGCTCCATATCGGGTAGGAGAAAGGGATCGTGCTGGACAGCCTCCATCGGGGTCAGCCAGCGACGGGCCTGTTCGTCGGTCGTCACCCCGCGCGCGAGGAGGAC
>CAZTUO010000015.1:4867-24130 GCA_964616355.1 uncultured Nitrospira sp. | reverse complement strand
GGACAGGCCAGGGGCTCTCGGTCGGCGACCTGGCCCAGCGGGCCGGCTTGCCCGCCGGCGACCTGACGGTGCTCGAGCGCGGCGGGCGGCTCCCGACCAGCACTGAGGTTGAGGCCCTCGCCGCGGCGCTCCACTTGCGGGCGGAGCCGCTGGCGCAGATCGTCGCGGGGTGGAGGCCCGCCGCGGTGCCGGCGGTCACGGACGAAGTGACGACCGTGCCCGGCTCGGTCGGCGGCTATGCCGTCAAGGGCTACGTCTTACACGACGAGGGCGAGGCCATCTTCGTGGACACGGCCTATCGCGCGGAGGCCCTGCTGGAGGTCCTCGACCAGCGCCAGCTCCGGCTCAAGGCCGTCTGTCTGACCCATGGCCACGCCGACCACGCGGAAGGACTCGACGTCATCCTGCAGCACCACCGGGTGCCGGTGTATATTGGGCAGGCGGACCTGAGCCTGCTGGCGTGGCGCCCGCCCCGGGAGCTGCTCGTCCTGCCGGAAGACGGACAGGCCATCCCCGTGGGGCGACTGACGGTCCGCTGCCTGGTCACGCCTGGCCACACGCCCGGCGGCCTGTGCTATCAGGTGGACAAGGGAAGGCGGGCCCTCTGCTTCGTCGGCGATACCCTGTTTGCGGGCTCCATCGGCCGCTCCAACCCCGCCTCGCTGTACCAGACCCATCTGGCCTCGGTCCGGCGGCGGGTGCTCACGCTGCCGGCGCCGACGGTCCTGCTACCGGGCCACGGGCCAGCCACCACGGTGCGTGAGGAGACGGCCCACAACCCCTTCGCAACGAACTCATGAGCCTGCCCCAGGATCAGGAGGGTCGCCCGCCGGCCCCGCACGCGTCCGGCTCGGATGCGGATCGGCTCGGGTCCGACGGGCGGCCGGAGTCGCCGGCCGGCGACGACGCGGAAGAGGGACCGCGGCCCTCCCACGGGGTGGCGCTGCCACTTGCGCTCTTCCTGGCCACGGTGTTCACGACCCTCTGGGCCGGGGCCTACGCGACCAATACTAACCCGAAGCTGGGCGCCCTCGCCTTTCTCTTGGAACATCCAGCCGCGCTGCTCCGGGGAGCGCCCTTTGCCGGCACGCTGCTCGCGATCCTCGTGACGCACGAGCTGGGCCACTACGTGCTCTCCAAGATCCACGGCGTGCCCACCTCCCTCCCGCTCTTCATCCCGGGGCCGCCCCAGTTCATCGGGACGTTCGGCGCCATCATCCGGATGCGCGGGCCGATCCTCAGCCGGAAGGCGCTGTTCGACATCGGGGTCGCCGGCCCGATCGCCGGGTTCGTGGTGGCCGTGGTCGCCCTGGTCATCGGCATGCGGATGTCCAAGGTGGTGCCGGCCGAGGCCGCCTATGGGCTCCACCTCGGCGCCCCGCTGCTGCTGCAGTTCGTCGCGTGGCTGGTGCACGGGCCGATTCCGGAGGGCCAGGAGCTGGTGCTGGGCCCCGTCGGGTTCGCCGCCTGGTTTGGCCTGTTCGTGACCTCACTGAATCTGATCCCGATCGGCCAGCTCGACGGCGGCCACGTGGCCTTCGCCCTCTGGGGGGCCCGCCAACGCACGATGGCGCTGGCGATCCTGCCGGTGCTGTTGGTCCTGGGGTTCGTCGGCTGGCCCGGGTGGTATCTGTGGGCCGGCCTGGCCGGGCTCATGGGCTTCGCCCATCCCCCCGTCCGCGACCCGGAGGCTGCTCTGGGCCACGTCCGTATCTGGATCGGCTGGGGCACGCTGGCCATCTTCGTGCTGACCTTCGCGCCCATTCCCTTCTCGGTCCACTAGCCGGAAGCCCCCGGCTGCTTACGGCCGATCTCCTCCAGACGGATACGTAGAATACGCCAGCCGTTTCTGGTGGGTAAAAAGCTCCGGCTTCGGGGGGTATCCTGTGCTCCAGCGACAGCCTGTCGCGTGGGAGAGGACAATACGCCCCCTGCTCTCGAAGGCCGCAGGTTCGCCTGCCAATGCGGGGTCGAGATGATCGAGGCGGTCTTCCATCCGGCTCACTATCACCTCACCGGGTTTGCGGCGCCGCCGCTGGTGGCCGGAATCCTGATCGCCGCGCTGGGGGTGGGGGTCACGGTCCGGGAGCGCGGGACGGCCGTGAGCCTGGCGTTCCTGTTCGTCACCGCCACCGCCTCGGTGTGGCTGCTCTCCGTTGCCTGGATCTATTCCGCGCGGGAGGCCGCCGTCGCCCGCTGGTGGGTCAACGTGGAGCACCTCGGGGTCGCGTTCATCCCGAGCGCGATCCTCCTGTTGGCGCTGACGACCGTGGGGCGGGCCTGCGCATCCCGGCCGGTCGTCGCCGGCGCGCTCGCCCTCTCCGGGCTGTTTGGCCTGAGCGTCCCGACGACCGACTGGTTCGTCACCGGATTGCGGGAATATCCCTGGGGCTGGTACCCGCAGTACGGGCCGCTAAGCGCCCCGTTCGTGCTCTTCCTGCTCACCGCCATGGTGGCCAGCGTCCGCCTGCAGCGGAGCGAGTTTCGGCACCGCGCCACAGGGTCGCGGCAGCGGCTGGCTCGGGGGCTCTGCCGCGCCTTCTGCGTCGCGTACCTGGGCGCCGTGGACCTGCTCCCGGCCTATGGCGTTCCCGTCTATCCCTTCGGGTTTCTCGCCGTGCTGGGATTCGTCGGGCTGGCCGCCCAGGCGATCTGGCGAGACCCGCTCGTGGCCCGGACGCCGGCCGTCGCGGCCGGCCAGATCCTCGACACCCTGCAGGAAGTCGTGCTCGTCGTGGGGCCCGAGGGGCTCATTCACCTCGCCAATCGGGCGGCCAGCACAACCCTGGGGTACCAACCGGCCGACTTGGTCGGGCGGCCGATCCGCGTGATCAGCCCGGCCTTGGCGGTGTCCCAGCCGGAGCCCGCGGCCCGGATCCGGAATTGCGAAATGGTCTGGCGCACGCGGCAGGGCGAGCTGGTGACCGTCACCGTTTCCGCCGACCCGATCACGGACCGGGACGGTCGGCCCGCCGGGACTCTGTTCGTCGCCCGCGACCTCAGCGAGCGCCTCCGGATGGAGGCGACGCTGCACGAGTCCGAGCGGAAGTTCCGCTCGTTGCTGCAATCCGCGCCAGACGCCATCGGGATCGCCGACGCCCGGGGCTCCATCCTCTCGTGGAATCGGGCGGCGGAGCGGATGTTCGGCTACAGCGAGCCGGAGATCCTCGGGAGGCCGCTGACGGTGCTCATGCCGGAGCGGTATCGGGAAGCGCACCAACTCGGACTCGAGCGGCTGCGCCGGACCGGGGAGTCCCGCCTCCTCGGCACGACGCTGGAGCTGGAGGGGCTCCGGCAGGACGGCCGCGAATTTTCCTTGGAGCTGTCCCTCACGACCTGGACGACTGGCGGGCAGGCGTTCTACGGAGGGATCATCCGCGACATCACGGAGCGTCGGCAGGCCCAGGCCCAACTGGAACGAAGCCGCACTGAGCTGGCTGAAGCGGAACGACTCGCCCGGCTGGGAAGCTGGAGCTGGGACATCGCGGCGAACCGGATCCACTGGTCCGACGAGCTGTACCGGCTCTTCGGCCTGAGCCCGGGCGAGTTCGAGGCCACCCTCGAGGCCTACCTGGGCAGGATTCACCCGGACGACCGGGAGGCTACGCGAACCTGCCTCGAACGGGCCTGCCGAGACCAGGCCCCCTTCGCCTTCGACCATCGCATCGTCCGCGGCGACGGGACGATCCGCATCCTGCAGTGCCGGGGGACGGTGGTCGCGGGTTGCCAGGGCCAGCCGCTGGCCATGTTCGGGAGCGCTCAGGACGTGACCGAGCTTCGGCAGGCCGAGGAGGCGCTCCGCAAGGCGCAGGAAGACCTGGAGGTGCGCGTCCGGGAGCGCACGGCTGAGCTGGAGGCGGCGAACGCGCGCCTGCTCCAGCAGATCGGCGAGCGCCTCCAGGCCCAGGAGGCGCTCCGGCAGAGCCAGGAGGAGCTGATCCAGGCGCGGAAGCTGGAGGCGGTCGGCAAGCTGGCGGGCGGCATCGCCCACGAGTTCAACAATCTGCTGACCGTCATCCTCGGGTACGGGGAACTGGTCGGCAAGGCCGTCGCCGGGCAGACGGTGCTGGCCGACCAGGTCGCGCACATGATGCGGGCCGCCGAGCGGGCGACCTCGCTCACCCAGCAGCTCCTGGCCTTCGGCCGCAAGCAGGTGCTCCAGGCCCAGGTCCTGGACCTGAACGACCTGGTGACCTCTTTCCATCAGATGCTGGCGCGCCTGATCGGCGAAGACGTCACAATAGCGCTGCGGCTCGAGGCCACGCGCGCGATCCGCGCGGACCCGGGCCAGCTCCAGCAGGTGCTGCTGAATCTGGTGAACAACGCCCGCGACGCCATGCCCACCGGCGGCCGCCTGACCATCGCGACGGCCGACCTGGCGGTCCCGGAGCCGGCCGCACCGGCCCACGGGGTTCCGCCCGGCACCTACGTGACCGTCAGCGTCCGCGACACCGGCGTCGGGATGGCGCCAGCCATCCAGGCCCGCATCTTCGAGCCCTTTTTCACCACCAAGGAGGTCGGGCAAGGGACCGGGCTCGGGCTCTCGACCGTCTATGGGATCGTCGCCCAGAGCGGTGGCCACATCCGGGTCGAGAGCGAGCCGGGCCGGGGCACCACCTTCACGCTCTACTTTCCGGCCGTGCAGCCGGACGCGTCGGCGCCAGACCTGCCGGAGCCCCAGGCGGAGCTGCCCACCGGCACGGAGACGATCCTCGTCGTCGAGGACGAGCCGGAGATCCGGGCGATCGTGCGCGAGGTGCTCGAGCCCCTGGGCTACCGGGTGCTGGAGGCGGAGCGCGGCGAGGAGGCGCTGCGCCTCTGCAAGCAGGACGACCGGCCCGTGCACCTCCTGCTCACCGACGTCGTCATGCCGGGCATGACGGGACGGGAGCTGGCGGATCGGCTGCGGGCCGAGTACCCGCAGCTCCAGGTCCTCTACATCTCCGGCTACACGGAGGACCGGACCTGGCGCCATGGGATTCTCCAATCCGAATCTGACTTCCTGCAAAAGCCCTTCAGCCACGCCGCCCTGGCAAGGAGGGTACGGGACCGGCTGGACGCCCGTGCGGCCGAGCCCTCCTAACCAAGGTTGTCTTGCGCCGGGGCCCTGCGCTATGCTGCCCCCGCCACGCGGCGGCGCGCCGCGGAGCGGAGAGTCCCGACCATGACGCCGACCCAAGCCGCCCAGACGATCCTCGCCGTGCTCCCGCGTCCCCTGCCGCCCGCCACGCTGGAGGAGTACGGGGTCACGGTCTCGCCCGACCAGGCCCGGCGGTTCACCCGCGAGCTGCTCTCGCTCTGCCTGTTTTGGGTCCGCTCGGCGCTCCAAGTCGCCTTCAAGGACACGACCCGGGCGCGGATCTACGGCGAGCTGCGCCAGTGTCTCGCCAAGGCCTGGGCATCCGAGTTCGGCCAGGACGAGCAGGACCTCCCCCGCTATTTCGAGGAGGCGGAGGCGCGCCGCCGGACCTACGACCAGATCATGCAGGAGGGCGGCTCGCCCGTCATGATCGCCACCGAGGCGGCGGCCATCCTGGTCGAGGTCGGGGCCGTGCAACCGGAGGACCGGACGAAGGCGCTGGCCCTGCTCGTTGACGTGGTCCCAGTGGACGGGATCGGCCAGCTCATTGCCGATCTCGAGGTGGGCGATGGGTGAGGGGTGGGCGCGTCACAGGTAGCGGCGCCCGATGACGTCGCCGCGCGCATCGAATTCGTACAGGAGCGGCACGCCGGTCGGGATGTTGAGCTCCAGGACCTCCTCGGGGGTCAGCCGGTCCAGGTGCATGACGAGCGCCCGGAGACTGTTGCCGTGCGCCGCAACCAGGACGTTACGCCCGGCGAGCAGGTGCGGGCGGATCTGCCGCTCATAGTAAGGCAGCACCCGCTCGGCGGTATCCTTGAGGCTCTCGCCCCCCGGGGGACGGATCTCGTAGCTCCGCCGCCAGAGCTTGACCTGCTGCGCCCCGTATTTCTTCGCGGTCTCGTCCTTGTTCAGGCCCTGCAGGTCGCCGTACATCCGCTCGTTCAGCGCTTGGTCCTTCTCGATCGGAATGTCGGTCTGGCCGATGACTTCCAGCACGAGCCGCAGGGTCTCGCTCGCGCGCGTGAGGACCGACGTGAAGGCCCGATCGAAGCGGAACCCCCTGAGCTTCCGGCCGGCCTCGCGCGCCTCCTCCTCGCCCTTCGGCGAGAGCGGGACATCCACCCAGCCGGTGAAGCGGTTCTCCAGATTCCACTGCGACTGTCCGTGTCGGAGCAACACCAACTGCGCCATCGTGCTGCCTCCCCGCCGGCCGGCTCCTCATCCCCGACAGCGGCTCGTGTCCGTGGCTTGCAATCCTTCCGGGTGAACGGTACGATGCGCCGGAGGGCGCCTGGCGTCCCTCGCCGTGAACCCCGGAGCCGTCATGTCCGCCTCACCCCCGCCGCAGGATCCGCCCTGGCACGAGATCGAGCAGTGGTGGCTGGACATGGCCCGCCGGCTCGGCGTCGCCGAGCGCGGCCAGGCGTTTTTCAAGAATGCGCTCGGCCGGAACGGGATCCTGGAGCGCGTCGCGCGCTTCGGCGCCGACGTGCACTACGTGCTGTTCGTGCTGATCCGCTACTGGATCCCGCCGGTGCTCCCCCCGGCGGGCCGCGAGCGGGCCGCCAAGGGCGACCAGGACTACTGGCTCGAATCCGAGCAGATTCTCAAAGCCGCGGTCGCGCGCCTGCGCGAGCTCAAGCCGCTCATCGACCTGTTGACGGCGCCCAATCCCTTTGCCCCGGAGCCCCCGCCGGATTCCCCCCAGGCCAAGCCGGTCGTGGAGGTCGAGCTGGCGCGCATGCTGGAGGGCATCGCGGAGGTCGCCGGGAGCTACGGAGGGCCCGACTACACCTCGGTCATCAAAAATTTCGACCCCATGCCGTTCCGCCAAACGCAGCCGTTCAAGCACAACAAGAAGAACAGCGCCGAGCTGTGGGTCGTCTTCCTCCTCCGCGAGCATTTTAAGGCGCTGGGGCTCGGCAAGGACCGGTACTGGCCGCTGCTCGCCGAACTCATCGCGGCCGCCGGGATTCTCCAGCCCACCGGCCTCCCCTACGCGGCCGAGGAGCTCAAGTCCTGGTGGCAGAAGAACTGGCCCCGCACCTACACCCAGTTCGTCCAGAAGAGCGCCGAGGTCGAGCCGAGCGGCGCCGCGTACCAGCAGGACATGGACTGGTTCCGGGCCTGGTTTGCCTGGCAGATGTCTCGTCCTCGCGGCCGAGGCGCTTAGCCCCGGGCGGGGCTCAGCCGCGGCACGGTGCGGGGCAGCTTGCCTCCTTCCGGCGGCCCTTGCAGGATCGCGGCCACCAGCAGCGCGAGCAGCAGCAGGTAGAGCGCGACGCCCAGCCAGATCACGTACACCTGCACCCCGCCCATGTCCTTGAGCAACGCCTCCCGGCCCGCGGCGTCGAGACCGCCTTTCGAGCGGAAGTCGGCGAGCTTGTCGCGCACGTGCCAGTAGTAGATGTAGTTCGCGCTGGCCCCCGCCATGATCCGCCACACGATCCCCACCGTGACATCGCCCGTGAGATACGCGGACAGCACCGGCCCCACGGCGTAGACCGCGGCGTAGAGGTACATCTTCCGGTACAGAAACCAGAGAAACGGATCCACGAGAAAGGCCGGCCAGTGCCAGGTGAGTGCGAACCGGGGCGTCGGGCCGGTCGTGAACTTCTTGAATTGCTGCAGGTACCGGTCGGCGTTCGGGCCGATGAAGGCGCGCCAGAGCGCGGTCTCGTCGGCGGGCGTGGCCCGCTCCCAGACCGTCGGCGCCTCGACCGGGGCCTGGGCCGAAAAGGCCTCCCCGCATTGGAGGCAGAACCGCGCCTCCTCGGGATTCGGCTGCTCGCACTTGGCACAGGGTTTCATGCGTCGAGCCCCTCTCCGCCCGACCGGCTCGGCAGAGACCGCGTCCCGGACACGCCCGATGCAAGCCCGCGCGCCCGCGCCCCCCTTATAACACTTGTCCTGGCGCACGCTCAAGCGCGCTGGCCAGAAATTCCCCAATAGAGTGAACGGGATAGAGCCCGGCCGCGCTCAGTTTCCGGTTGCGTTCCGGGAGGCACTGTGTTACGTTTCCCCAATTGTCATCTTGCAGGCATGTTCCCATGCTGACCGAGCACCTCCAGCGGGACGCGGACCGGTATCTGATGCCCACCTACGCGCGGTGGCCGGTTTCTATCGTCCGCGGCCGGGGCTGCAAAGTCTATGATCTTGAAGGCCGCGAATACCTGGACTTTGTCGCGGGGATCGCGGTGAACACGCTCGGGCACGCGCACCCCGACCTGGTGCTGGCCATTCAGAAGCAGGCCCAACTGGTGCTCCATGCCTCGAACCTCTATTACACCGAGCCGCAGGTGAAGCTGGCCGAGCTGCTCGTCACCCATTCCTTCGCCCAGAAGGTCTTCTTCTGCAACAGCGGCGCGGAGGCCAACGAAGCGGCGATCAAGCTGGCCCGTCGGTACGCGCACCTGCACTACGGCCCGGACCGCTACGAGATCATCACGATGCGGAACTCGTTTCACGGCCGCACGCTGGCGACGCTGACGGCCACGGGCCAGGAGAAGGTGCAACAGGGCTTTGAGCCGCTCGTCCCCGGCTTCGTCACGGTCCCCTTCAACGACCTGGCGGCCGTCGAGCAGGCCATGACCGATCGCACGGCCGCGGTCATGCTCGAGCCCGTGCAGGGCGAAGGCGGCGTCCACGTCGCCGATCGGGCCTATCTGGCCGGGCTCCGCGAGCTCTGCCGGGCGCGAGACCTGTTGCTGATCTTCGATGAAGTCCAGACCGGGATGGGCCGAACGGGCACTCTCTTCGCCTACGAGCAGCTCGGCGTGCAACCGGACATCATGACGCTCGCGAAGGGCCTCGGCGGCGGGCTCCCGATCGGCGCCTGCCTGGCCACCGACCGGGTGGCGACGGCCTTCACGCCCGGCTCGCACGCCTCCACCTTCGGCGGCAATCCTCTCGCCTGCGCGGGGGCGCTGGCCGTCCTCCGGATCCTCCTGGAGGGGCGGGTGTTGGAGAACTGTCGCCGCATGGGCGAGTACCTGGCCAAAGGGCTTCTGGACATCAAGGATCGGGTCCCGACCGTCAAGGAGGTCCGGGGCCTGGGCCTGCTCCTGGGGATGGAACTCACGATCGACGGCAAGCCGGTCGTGGCGGACTGCTTGGCCCGCAGGCTCCTGATCAACTGCACGCTGGACCGGGTCCTGCGGTTCGTTCCGCCGCTGATCATCTCGCAGCCCGAGATTGACCGCCTCCTGACCGTGCTGCCTCAGGTGCTCGGCAAGCGGCGCTGACAGGGCCGAGGAGCGCGTCGTCATGAGCCGCACGTCCAGTCGCGCCGGCCGCCACCCCAGCGGCGCCACCTGGGGCAAGGACCTGCTGACTATCTCGGCGATCCCGCGGGAGGACGTGCTGCGACTGCTCAGGACCGCCCAGGCCATGAAGGCGCTGCGGCGCCGCGGCGCGCCGCATCGGCCCCTACGCGGGGCCACGCTGGGGCTGGTCTTCGAGAAGCCCTCGACCCGGACGCGCGTGTCGTTCGAGGCGGGCATGAACCAGCTCGGCGGGCAGTCCCTGTTCCTGTCCGCGACGGACATCCAGATGTGCCGGGGCGAGAGCATCGCCGACACGGCGCGCGTGCTCTCCCGGTACCTGGACGGATTGGTGGTGCGCACGTACGAACACGCCGTCGTCGAGGAATGGGCGCGGGAGGCCACGATCCCGGTCATCAACGGGCTCACGGACCTGTGCCATCCGTGCCAGGCGCTCTCGGACCTGCTGACGATCCTGGAGAAGAAAGGCCGGCTGAAGGGGGTCAAGCTCGCCTACGTCGGGGACGGGAACAACGTCGCCAACTCGCTGATCGAGGGGGCGGCGAAGACCGGCATGACGATCAGCCTGGCCTGTCCGAGCGGGTACGAGCCGGATCAGCGGATCGTGGACCTAGCGCGGGCGGAGGCGGAGCAGACCGGCGCGGCGATCGAGCTCGGGGACGACCCGCAGGTCGCCATCAAGGACGCGGACGTCGTGTACACCGACGTGTGGATCAGCATGGGCCGCGAGCGGGAGCAGGCGCGGCGGCTGAAAGTCCTCGCGCCCTACCAAGTCAACGAGCGCCTGCTGCGGCGGGCGCGGCCCGACGCCATCGTCCTGCACTGTCTGCCCGCTCACCGCGGCCAGGAGATCACCGCCGGCGTGCTCGACGGCCCCCAGTCCGCGGTGCTGGACCAGGCCGAGAACCGCCTGCACATGCAGAAGGCCATTCTGGTCGAGTTGCTCTCCAGCCGTGGGAGGCGGGACCCGGGACGCGGGACGCGGAGCAACGTGCCCCCCGTCACGCATCGCCCGTCACGAACGAGCAGGTAAGGGGTTCGGACGGAATGGGAAAGGCGATGAAACGCGACCAAGTGAAGAAAGTCGTGCTGGCCTATTCCGGCGGGCTCGACACGTCGGTCATCCTGAAGTGGTTGCAGGAGACGTTTTGCGCGGACCTAGGCCAGGGCGAGGATCTCGCCGCGATCAAGAAGAAAGCGCTCGCGGTGGGCGCCGCCAAGGTGTACGTGGAGGACCTGCGCGAGGTCTTCGTGAAAGAGCACATCTTCCCGATGCTCCGCGCCAACGCCGTGTACGAAGGGAGCTACCTGCTCGGCACCTCGATCGCCCGGCCGCTGATCGCGCGGCGGCAGATCGAGATCGCCGAGCGGGAAGGCGCGGACGCGGTGGCGCACGGGGCCACCGGGAAGGGCAATGACCAGGTGCGGTTCGAGGTCACCTATCTGGCTCTCGCCCCACGGGTCCGGATCATCGCCCCTTGGCGGGAGTGGGCCTTCCGCTCGCGGCGGGAGTTGATCGAATACGCTGCAACCCACGGGATCCCGGTGACGGCAACCAAGGCCAAGCCGTACAGCATGGACCTGAACCTGTTTCACATCAGCTATGAGGGCGGCATTCTCGAGGATCCTTGGGAAGAGCCCCCAGAGGAGATCTTCCGGATGACGGTCTCGCCCGAACGGGCGCCCGACGAGCCCCGCTACGTCGAGATCGAATACGAGCACGGCGACCCTGTGGCGGTGGACGGCAAGCGCCTGAGCCCGGCACGGCTGCTCGCGCACCTCAACAAGCTGGGCGGGGCGCACGGGGTCGGCCGGGTGGACTTGGTCGAGAACCGCTACGTGGGCATGAAGTCCCGCGGCGTCTACGAGACGCCCGGGGGCACCATCCTGCACGTCGCTCATCGCGGGCTCGAGTCCCTCACGATGGACCGCGAGGTCCTGCACCTCCGCGACAGCCTGATCCCCCGCTACGCCGAGCTGGTCTACTACGGCTACTGGTATGCGCCGGAGCGGGTCATGTTGCAGCGGGCGATGGACGAGGCGCAACAGGACGTGAGCGGCACCGTTCGGGTCAAGCTCTATAAGGGAGGCTGCACGGTCGTGGGGCGGCGGTCTGACCGATCGCTCTACCGCCTGGACCTCGCCACCTTCGAGGAGGACGAGGCCTACCGGCAGAGGGACGCCGAGGGCTTCATCCGATTGAACGCGCTGCGGCTGGCCATCCGGGCCCAGCGACGTTCCCAGAGGCGAGTTCGGTGAACCATGAAACGGGCTGCGCGGCCGTCGTCACCTGTCACCCGTCCCCCGTCACAGACCAGCGGGAAGCTGTGGGCGGGCCGGTTCCGCGAGCGGACGCACCCGGCGGTGGAGGCGTTCACCGCCTCGCTCAGCGTCGATCGCCGGCTCTACGCCTACGACATCCAGGGCAGCATCGCGCATTGCCGGACGCTGGCGCGCGCCGGCGTCCTGACCCGCCGGGAGAGCCGCGCGATCATCAAGGGCTTGGAGGCGGTGCGGGCCGAGCTCGCCGGCGGTCGCTTCCCCGTCGCCCCGCAGGACGAGGACATCCACATGGCCATTGAGCGCCGGCTCACGGAGCTCATCGGGCCGGTGGGCGGCAAGCTGCATACGGGCCGGAGCCGGAACGACCAGATCGCGCTGGACCTTCGGCTCTACCTCCGCGACGCGCTCGGCAGGTTGCAGGGGCGCCTGCGCCGCCTCCAGCGCGCGTTTGTCAAGCAGGCGCGGTCGAATTTGGACGTCATCATGCCCGGCTACACGCACCTGCAGCGGGCGCAGCCGGTCCTGTTTGCGCACCACCTGCTGGCCTACGTGGAGATGCTGGAGCGCGACCGCGGGCGGCTGCAGGACGCCCTGGGCCGGCTGGACGCGATGCCGCTGGGCTCGGGCGCGCTGGCCGGGACCAACTATCCGGTGGACCGGGCCTACACCGCCAAGCTGCTGGGGTTCCGCGCCGTCACGCAGAACAGCCTGGACGCGGTGTCGGACCGCGACTTCGCGCTCGAGGTGCTGTCGGCGCTCGCGATCCTCATGATGCACCTGTCGCGGCTCAGCGAGGAGCTGGTGCTGTGGACGTCGCAGGAGTTTCGCTTCGTGGAGCTGCCCGATGCCTTCTGCACGGGCAGCAGCATGATGCCACAGAAGAAAAACCCGGATGTGCCGGAGCTGGTCCGGGCCAAGACGGGCCGCGTGTACGGCCACCTGATGACGCTCCTGACCGTCATGAAGGGGCTCCCGCTCAGCTACAACCGGGACCTCCAGGAGGACAAGGAGGCACTCTTCGACGCGCTCGACACCGTGACTGCGTCGGTGGACCTGTACACCGACCTAGTCGAGGGACTGGTCCCGCAACGCGCGGCGCTCAAGCGGGCGGCGGAGTCCGGCTTCCTCCTGGCGACGGAGTTGGCCGATTACCTGGTCGCCAAGGGGCTGCCGTTCCGCGAGGCGCACGAGATCGTCGGCCGGCTCGTCCGCCACTGCCTGGACCGCGGGCGGGACCTGCGCGAACTCACGCTGGCCGACCTGCGCAGCTTCTCGGACCGCTTCGAGAAGGACGCGCTGGATGCGCTGACCGCCGAGGGAGCGGTCGAGCGTAAGGCCCAGGTCGGCGGGACCGCCCGGAAACGGGTGGAGGAGCGGATCAAGGCACTGGAGGCGGCGCTACGGTAGCGGGCGCGGCGAACACGAGCGGACGGGCCGGATCCGGGCGTCCGGCAGGGATGGCGGCAGGATTCCTCCTGCTCGCGACCCTCGCGAGCCTCTCGGCGGGTTGTGGGGGCGCCGATCCCGCCCGAGAGCTACGGCGTCGCGGCCCAGCAGGCCCGCGAACGGGAGCGGGAGGCCCAGGCAGCCGCCGGGCGGCCCGCCCCGCCGGCCGCCCCGGAAGTCGCGCCCAAGGAACCGACACCGGAGGCAGAAGAGGAAGTCCTGCCGGAGCTTCGTCCCATCGGCTCCCGGTGAGCCAGGCAGCAGCGGCAGGCCTGCCCATCGAACAACCGAACGGCCCGGTCGTCCGGACGGCACGCCTGGGGTCCGCCGGGCTGGTGTGCAATCGACTGGAGGAGGAACAGCAATGCATCCAATCCGCGCACTGGGGAAGACGCGCACGTTGCTCCTGATCGATCCCTATCCCCGGAACAACCCGTACCATCTGACCGCGAGCGAGCGCCGGGCGGTGTGGTTTCCCAAACTGAGCCTGCCGGTCATCGCCGCCTACACGCCAGAGCATTGGGAGGTCCGGCTCGTGGACGAGGCCGTGCAGGACATCGACTTCGAGCAGCCCTGCGACCTCGTCGGGCTGTCGGTGATGACCTGTTACGCGCCGCGCGCCTACGAGATCGCCGCCGAGTTCCGGAAGCGCGGCACGAAGGTCGTGCTGGGCGGCGTGCATCCGACCTACTGCCCCGACGAGGCGCTGCGGCACTGCGACGCGGTCGTCTGCGGGGAGGCCGAGGACCTCTGGCCCCAGCTCGTCGCGGACTTCGAGGCGGGCGCACTGAAGCGGCTGTACAAGATGGAGCAGTTCCCGTCGCTCGAGCACTACAAGAGCCCGCGCGTCGAACTGCTGAGCCCGGATGCCTATATGACCCGCCAGTGTACCTTCACGACCCGCGGGTGCCACTTCGACTGCGAGTTCTGCAGCGTCTCCCCCTTCAACGGGAAGACGACCCGGCGCCGCCCTGTCCACGAGGTGATCCAGGAGCTGATCCGCGTGAAGCAGTGGATCCGCTCCGAGCTGGTCGAGCGGATGGCCAACGATTCGCTCTGGCAGGCCTTCGTGACCGCGCTCCGGATCCGGGTCGGCATCGAGGACGGCTGCATCTTCGCCTTCGTGGACGACCTCCACAACAGCAACCGGGCCTACTGCCGGGAGCTGTGGACCGCGATGAAGCCGCTCGGCATCAAGTGGGGCTGCCAGTCCACGCTGTTCCTCGGCGACGACGAGGAGATGGTCAAGCTCGCCGCCGAGAGCGGCTGCGTCTCGGTCTTCGTCGGGATGGAGTCGCTCGACGAGGATTGCTTGGAGGAGACCAACAAGTCGTTCAACCGCGTGCAGAAGTACGAGGCCGAGATCAAGATGTTTCACGACCACGGGATCATGGTGAACCCGGGGATCGTCTTCGGCTTCGACAACGACGACGAATCGGTGTTCGAGCGCGCCGTGGACTTTCTCATCCGGAACCAGGTGGAGCTGGCGTACTTCAACATCCTGACCCCGCTGCCGGGAACGGCGCTCTACGAGCGCTACCACGCCGCCGGCCGCATCTTCGACCGCGATTGGGCCAAGTACGACGGCAAGCATGTGGTCTTCTACCCGAGCCGGATGACCCCGCAGCAGCTCCAGGAAGGCTTCTTCTGGGCCAATCACCAGTTTTATTCCTGGCCTTCCATCTGGCACCGACTCCGCGGCACGAAGCAGCGGTTCCTGGCGCGCCTGCAGATGAACCGGGAGTTCCGCAAGCTGGTCAAGCGGGCCTGCCCGACCGGCCACCTGTCCCCGGTCGCGAAGGTGCTCAAGTCCCTCCAGGCGCATCTGCCAACGTTCGACACGGAGCACCTGATCCCAAACGCGCTGCACGCGCTGAAGGTGGGCGAGAAGACCGCCCAGGAGCTGTGGCTCCGGGTGAAGGCCAAGCGGCACGACCGGATGGCGGCGCTGTTCGTGGACCTCGAAGGGACGCTCGACCACCTCAACGCCCGGGAGCTGCTCGAGCGGATCACGCAAGCGGCCGAGAAGGCGAAGATGGACATCATCGTCAACTTCGAGCACCTGCGCCAGGCCACGCCGGCCGCCCTCCAGACGCTCCTGGAGCGGGAGCCCCTGAAGGCGGTTGGGCCCTCCGTGCGGGTGCGGTACCGCAAGTTCAAAGCGGCGTTCGAATCGGCCCTCCGGGGGCTCTCCTTAACCGGGCTGGAGACGCTGGACGAGGACTGGCAAGATGCATGACTTTCAGTATCGGCACGGGGAGCTCTATTGCGAGGACGTGCCGCTGAGCCGCATCGGCAAAGAGGTCGGCACGCCCTGCTACGTGTACAGCCACGCGACGCTCGTGCGCCACTTCCGGGTCTTCGACGGCGCTTTCCAGGGCGTCCCGCACATCGTGGCCTTCGCGATAAAGGCGAACTCGAACCTGGCCATCCTCCGGCTGATGGCCCGGGAGGGCAGCGGCGCGGATATCGTCTCCGGGGGCGAGCTGTACCGGGCGCTCCAGGCAGGGATCCCGCCCGCGAAGATCGTGTTCGCGGGCGTCGGCAAGAGCCGCGAGGAGATCCGCGCCGCCCTCGACGCGGACGTGCTCATGTTCAACGTGGAGTCCTCCGCCGAGCTGCGTGCCATTGACGAGGTGGCGGCGGAACTAGGCCGCCGGGCCCGCGTCGCGCTGCGGATCAACCCCGACATTGACCCCAAGACGCACCCCTACATCTCCACGGGGCTCAAGAAGAGCAAGTTCGGGATCAGCGCCGACCGGGCGCTCGACGAGTACAAGCTAGCCTCCTCGCTCCCGCACATCGAGGTGGTCGGCGTGCACAAGCACATCGGCTCGCAGCTCACCGAGGTGACCCCTTTCGTGGACGCCCTCAAGAAGGTGCTCGCGCTCGTCGAGCAGCTCAAGAGCCACGGGGCCGCGATCCGGTACATCAACATCGGCGGCGGCCTGGGGATCACCTACGCGGACGAGACCCCGCCGCGGCCGGAGGAGCTGGCGAACGCCGTCGCCCCGCTGGTCCGCGACCTCAAGTGCGTGCTGATCATGGAGCCAGGCCGCGTCATCGTCGGCAACGCGGGCGTACTCCTCACCCGCGTCCTCTACGCCAAGGAGGGCGAGGCCAAGCGGTTCGTCATCGTGGACGCGGCGATGAACGACCTGATCCGGCCCAGCCTCTACGGGGCGTACCATGAGATCAAGCCCGTGCGCGAAGCGGTGGGGGCGAAGACCGTCACGGTGGACGTGGTGGGCCCCGTCTGCGAGTCGGGCGACTTTCTCGCGAAGGACCGCCCGATCCCCGAAGCGGCCCCCGGCGATCTGCTGGCCGTGATGAGCGCGGGCGCCTACGGCTTCGTCATGGCGTCGAACTACAATTCGCGGCCGCGGGCGCCCGAGGTGCTCGTGAGGGGGAACGAGATCCACGTGGTCCGGGCCCGGGAGACGCATGAGGATCTCGTGCGGGGCGAGACGATTCCGGACTTTCTCAGGTGAGCGCGATGGCGACGAAGCGGGTGCCCGACCAGGCCAGGCCGATCCCGTTCATGAAGCTGTCCGGGAGCGGGAACGACTTCATCCTGATTGATAACCGGACGCGGCTCGTGGCCCCCGAGCGCGCCAGCGCGCTGGCCGCCAAGGTCTGCGCGCATCGCCTCTCCGTGGGCGGCGACGGGCTGATCCTGATCGAGGCCTCGCGCCGGGCCGACTTCCGCTGGCGGCTGTTCAACGCGGACGGAAGCGAGGCCGCGTTCAGCGGCAACGGCGCCCGCTGCGCGGCCCGGTTCGCGTACCTCAAGCGGATCGCCCCGCGCCGGATGCGGTTCGAGACCCAGGCCGGGCTGATCGAGGCCGAGCTGGTCCCGGCCAGCCGCGGCACCGCGCCGCGCGCCCTGACCCAGGTCAAGGTCCGGTTCCCGGATCCCAAGGGCCTGCGACTCCACCTCCGGGTCTCCGTCGGCGGCACGGAGCGCGAGGCGCACTTCGTGGACACGGGTGTCCCGCACTGCGTGTACTTCGTGGACGATCCGGAGACGGTGGACGTCGTCGGGCTCGGCCGCCCGACCCGCTACCACGAGCTGTTCCAGCCGGCCGGGACCAACGTCAATTTCATCAAGGTGCTGGACCCGCACCGGATCCGGATCCGCACGTACGAGCGCGGGGTCGAGGACGAAACGCTGGCCTGCGGCACGGGCTCCATCGCTTCTGCCCTGATCGCGAGCCTCGTGGCGAAGGCGGAATCCCCGGTCGTGCTCGTGCCGCAGAGCGGGCTCGAGCTGACGGTCCACTTCGAGCCGCGCGGCGGATCCTTTACAAACGTGTACCTGCAAGGCGACGCCAGGGCGATCTGCGAGGGGCGCATCCTGCCGGAGGCCTGGCAATAACCAACAAGGCTCGCGGCTAGAGGCGAGCGGCAAGGGAAGGTCCGAGGACACTGACCGCTCGCCCCTCGCCCCATGCCTCATGCCAAAGGAGTGGGTATGTTCACCGGTTCATTCGTCGCGATCGTGACACCGTTCCGCCACGGCCGCGTGGACGAGCGGGCGCTGGGCGACTTGATCGAGTTCCAGCTCGCTAACGGGACGCACGGCATCGTGCCCTGCGGGACCACCGGCGAGTCCGCCACGCTCTCCCACGAGGAGCACAACCGCGTCGTGGACCTGACCGTGGAGGTCGTCCGCAAGCGGGTCCCGGTGATCGCCGGCACGGGCTCGAACAGCACCGAGGAAGCCATCGCCCTCACCAAGCACGCCAAGGCAGCCGGCGCGGACGCGGCCCTGCTGATCACCCCCTACTACAACAAGCCGACGCAGGAGGGACTCTACCGGCACTACCAGGCCGTCGCCGAGGCGGTGGATCTGCCCCTGGTGCTCTACAACATCCCGGGGCGGACCGGCGTCAACATGACGCCCGCCACCGTGGCGCGCTTGGCCACCCTGCGCAACATCGTGGCGATCAAGGAGGGCAGCGGATCGGTCCAGCAGGTCTCCGAGATCATCCAGGCCTGCGGCGACCGGCTCACGGTGCTCTCCGGCGACGACGCACTGACCCTGCCCATGATGGCGGTCGGGGCCAAGGGCGTCATCACGGTCACCGCCAACCTCGTCCCGCGGGACATGGCGGACCTGGTCGAGGCGGCACTGGCCGGCCGGTACGACGAGGCCCGGCGCCTGCATGCGAAGCTCTACCCGCTGTTCACGGCCCTGTTCCTGGAGACCAACCCGATCCCGGTGAAGGAAGCGCTGGCCCTGATGGGGAAGATAGACGGCGAGCTGCGCCTGCCGCTCTGCCCCCTGTCGAGTGAGAACCGCGACAAGCTGACCCGCGTGCTGAAGGAATACGGGCTCATCTGAGGTCGAGGGCAAGGGGCGCAAGGCAAGCGGGAGAAGACCGGGGGAAGGTTTGGGCATGATTCACGTCCTTGTCGCTGGCGCGGCTGGCCGCATGGGCGCGCGGCTCGTGGCGCTGACCGCCGAATCGGCCGGCCTCAAGCTGGTGGGTGCGGTGGAGCGGAAGGGCCATCCCGCGGTCGGCCGCGACGCCGGCGAGGTGGCTGGCGTCGGCCGCCTCGGCGTGCCCATCGGAGACGACCTCGCCGCGCCCCTGGCCCAGGGCGACGTCGTCATCGATTTCTCCGCACCCGCCGCCACGCTCGAGCATGCGCGCCTGGCGGTCCAGCAGCAACGGGCCCTAGTCATCGGGACGACCGGGTTCTCGAAAGACGAAGCCGCCGAGCTCCGCCGGCTGGCCCAGGCAGTCCCCTGCGTCTGGTCCCCGAACATGAGCGTGGGGGTCAACCTGCTGCTCAAGGTCGTGGCCGATATGGCCCGTGCGCTCGGCGAGGACTACGACATCGAGATCGTCGAGGCGCATCATCGACTCAAGAAGGACGCGCCGAGCGGGACGGCGCTCAAGCTGGCCGAGGTGCTCGCCCAGGCCGTCAACCGGGACCTGGAGCAGGTGGGGGTCTATACGCGGCGGGGCCTGATCGGGGAGCGCCGGCGCGGCGAGATCGGCATCCAGACGGTGCGCGCCGGCGACATTGTGGGCGACCACACAGTGCTGTTCGGCGGGCTCGGCGAGCGGATCGAGGTCACCCACCGGGCACAGAGCCGTGACACGTTCGCGCGCGGCGCGCTCCGTGCCGCGCAGTGGGTCGTCGGGCGCGCGCCCG